>JBOGWZ010000197.1:0-3780 GCA_050694075.1 Actinomycetota bacterium
GACTACTTCGACTTGCGGTCGGGGCTGGACACGAGCTCCTATCCGCGCGCGCTGTACGCGCCTCACCCGGTGCTGTCGGGGTTGACGACCAAGCGGCAGCTCCTGGTAGCGATCGCGGCGACGAACGCGGCCGACGCCGCGATCATGATCATCCTGGTGGCAGTGCGAGGGTGGCCGGTCGCGGCGTTCGCGCTCGCCGGGCTGTTCGTCAGCGTGTTCTACGTCGCCCCGCCCCTGCGGCTGAAGGCCCACGCTCTGGGGGAGATCGGCGTGTTCCTGGTGTGGGGACCACTGATGGTCGGCGGCACCTACTACGCGGCGGCCGGCGAGGTCGACTGGGAGGTGCTTGCGGCCTCGGTGCCTTACGGGCTTCTCGTGATGTCCGTTCTCATGGGAAAGCACATCGACAAGGCACCGTGGGATCGAGAGGCCGGCGTCCGTACGCTTCCCGTGGCGATCGGTGAAGGCGCGGCGCGGCGCGCAACTCTTGGCCTCATGGGCGCGTTCTACCTCGGCGTGGTCGGGCTGATCCTTGCCGGCGTCTTCGCGCTGTGGACGCTGGCGGTCGTTGGGACCCTGCCTCTGTTCGGCAAGGTGGCGCGCACGTATTCCCGGCCCAAACCCGAGTCGCCTCCCGACAACTACCCGGTCTGGCCACTATGGTTCGCGTCGTGGGCGTTCGTCCACTCCCGCAGGGCTGGTGGACTGCTCGTCCTCGGACTGGGGATGGGAGCGTTGTGGCCGGCATATCTGTGAGGAAGAGGACGTCGCTCGCGCTGTTGTGTGGCGCGACCGCGGCTCTCGTCGGTGCGGCCCCCGCGTTCGGTCACGCTGCCTACCGAAGATCCGATCCCGCGCGCGGCGCCACGGTGACCGTGGCACCCCAAGAGGTCTCGGCGGAGTTCACCGAACCGTTGACGGCAGACTCCTTTCTCCAGGTCGTCGACCCGTGCGGCCGCAGGGTCGACGGCAACTCGGATGTGGAGGGGGAGCGAGTGACCGTCGCCATGTCCGGCGATGTCGCCGGCACCTACCGTGTGCGCTTCCGGCTCATCTCGACGGTCGACGGACACCCGACGCGCGGAGGCCTCACCTTCACCGCCCAACGGGGGGCCGAGTGTCCTCAGAACCCGGCCGCCGCGGCCGGCGCAGCTAGCGAGGACGGTTTGCTGGAGGGCATCCCGCTCGACGGCGCCATCGCCGCCTACCTGATCGCCGCCGCGATCGGCGCCGCGGGTGGCTTCGTCTACTCCAGCATCGTGCGCCCGGACTAAGGGGTACCCAGGGAAATCGGATTGGAGAGGCCCTCGATCGCGGTCCCGCGCATGAGCTGGAGGCGATAGTCGCCCGGCGAGTCCGCGGCGAACGTGAACACGAGGTCGTTGCTCGTCACTGGTACCGCGAGATGCGGGTAACCGTCCTTCATTACGAGGAGCAGGCGCGCTTCGGGGTCGGGCATCGCGCCCGTTACGCGAGCCGTGAACTCAGCCGACGAGGAGTTCAGACGGTCGCCCATGATCGCCTTGGGACGGCCCCTGCCCCTAGGCTTTCCCGAGGGGTTCAGAGCCACTGCCTCGAAGCGGAGGTCCGGCCCATCCGAGGAGAAGAACTTGATGTAGGCGTGGCCCTGTAACACCGCCTGTCGGATGCCGCGCTCCGAGAGCTCGGGCGCGAACACGACGGTGGTCGCCTCGCCGATCGGAGACTGCGTGAAGTCCTCGGTCCGTCCCGCGTTGTGCGAATCCGACGAGCCCACCGCGGTGATCCGATGACCCTCTCTCCGTAGTCGGTCCCACCACTCGATCGCCAGGGGGGTGAAGGGGTTCGGGCCCAGCTCGTGGCCCTGGGGATCTGACGTGCCGGACGGACCCGTCTACACCTCCATCGCATCCACCGAGTCCCAGTCGGTCTCCTGGTCCGAGTACTCCCACGAGCAGCCGCGGCAGAGGTTGCCGAACCCGGGCACGCTCGCGGGAAACGTCGTCGGATGGTTGATCTGTGAGAGGCCTCCGGCGGCGTGGATGTCGTCGAAGATCCTGCTCGCTCCCTGTGCCTCCCTTACGTTGTTCAGTTCGTCGCCGCGCAACTCGTAGATCGGTCCCGTGCGGTAGTCGACGTAGGTGGCGCTCACGTGGTTGTTGACGTGGCCGCGATAGGTGATCACCTCGGCGCTGCGCGCGATCAGCATGCCCGGATAGTCCGCCTGGAAACGGCCGATCTCGTTCCAGTGCCGGTCGGTCACGTAGTCGGACAAAGTGATGAAGTCGAGTCCCGCGCCGTCGGGTCGCGACGAGAACGCGTAGTCGAACGTCTCACGCATCGAAGCTCCGTTGGAATGCTCGGCGTGCACGTGGAAGTCGCCCTTGTACCAACCGGGCTCGGAGCGCGCCGGCGAGGTGTCGTAGGAGGTGGGCTGCCACGGCATGTCCGCATCGGACGGATCGGCTCCCAGGAAGATCTCGAGACGCCACGCCACCGTGGAGTCGGGATCGCCCTCCTCCGGTCCGGAGACGGCGGCAACGCCGAGCTCGGCGGCCCACTCCCCGGCCGGGATCGGCCCCGGGGCGAATCCGTTCGTGGCCCTCTCGGGCGTGACGGTGACGTCGAGCCGGCTGGACCCGCCCCACCCCCGGAACTCGTCCTCGTCGAAGGTCCCGTCGTCGGTCGCGTCGTAGAGCCCGAGGTCGAGGGTGTGCCGGAGGCGGCCCGACGTCGGAGAGGGGGGCTGATCGTGGCACAGTCGCACTCGAACCAACGTCGTCGCCTCGGGCACGTCAAAGGGAACGAGGACGTACGCCCCCTCGAGCGAGGTGTCGAAGGTGCCCGAGAACGAGCGGGTCGGCTGCCCCGGCCCGCAGCTTTCCGGGACGGCCGCGTCGGCTCCGCTGCTGGTCATGGACGCGAGGACGAGTGTGGCGACTCCGGCGACGAGGGTCCTCATCCCCCTGGGTTTCGCCGCGGCCCCGCGCGCCTCCTGTGCGCCGGCCCGTACAGTGTCGGAGAGGGACGGGAGGAGGAGTCATGGAGCTCGACGACGCACGCAAGTTCTTGCAGGACAACCATCGAGCGATCCTGGCCACCTACCGGCGCGACGGCGGGATCCAGATGTCCCCAGTGCTGGCGGTGGTGGACGGGGACGGCCGCGTCGTGATCAGCAGCCGGGAGCCCGCCTACAAGGTTCGCAACCTCCGGCGCGATCCGCGTGCCTCGCTGTGCTTGCTGAACGACGGGTTCTTCGGTGCGTGGGCTTTCGTCGAGGGCCCGGCCGAGATCGTCTCGCTGCCGGAGGCAATGGAGGGCCTCGTCGACTACTACCGGCGCGCCGCGGGTGAGCACCCGGACTGGGATGAGTACCGCGCGGCGATGGAAAAGGACCGGCGCGTGCTGATCCGGATCGAGATCGAGAAGGCGGGACCGACGCGCGCGGGCTGAGTGAGTCGCGGCGGTGATCCGCCGCGAGGCCCCGAGGCATCATTGACGCATGGACAGCCTCAAGGCTCACCTGCTGATCGCCAACGGCAACCTCTTCGATCCCAACTTCCGCCAGGCCGTCGTCCTTCTCGCCGAGCACGGCGACGAGGGCGCGATGGGGATCGTGCTGAACAGACCGGCCCCCGCCACGCTCGGAGAGGTTGCGCCACCTCTCGCTCACGTCCTCGGTGCCGACGAGCGGGTCTTCCTTGGCGGGCCGGTCGAGCAGGACGCGGCGATCGTCCTGGCCGATTTCGACCACCCCGACTTCGCCGGAAAGCTGGTGTTCGGTTCGATCGGGTTCGTCTC
>JBOGWZ010000198.1:0-3768 GCA_050694075.1 Actinomycetota bacterium
GGACATGAGCGCCCCCATAGGGGTACTCATATCCAACTCGGCTCAGCGTCCGACGAACTCCGCCTTCCCCGGCCCCCGTTCGACGAACGACTCCATCCCGATCCTCTGGTCTTCGGTCGCGAACAGTGCGGCGAAGCCCTGGCGCTCGATGAGCAATCCGGTCGTGAGGTCGACCTCGATCCCATTCTGGATCGCCTGCTTCGCGGCGAAGAGCGCGATCGTCGGCCCCCGCGCGTACCGCTCCGCCAGTGCGACGGCGCGCTCGTAGACCTTGTCCGCCGGAACTACCTCGGTGACGAGCCCGATCGACAGAGCCTCGTCGGCCGTGACGAAACGTCCCGAATAGATCAGCTCCTTGGCGCGGCCCGCTCCGATCAGCCGCGGCATCCGCTGCGTCCCCCCGGCCCCCGGGATGATCCCCAAGAGGATCTCGGGCTGGCCGAACTGCGCGTCCTCCGCCGCGACGCGGAGATCGCACGCCATCGCCAGTTCGCACCCTCCTCCGAGGGCAAATCCGTTGACCGCCGCGATCGTGACCTGCGGCAATCGTTCGAGGCGGGTGAAGACGCCTCCGAAGTCACCGATCCAGCGATACATCGCCACGGGGTCGGCATCGACCATCTCCTTGATGTCCGCGCCGGCAGCGAACACGTCGGGCCCTCCCCATACGACGACGGCGCGCGCGCTCTCGTCGCCGGCGAGCGCGTCGACCGCGTCGCCGAGCTCGCCCACAACCTGCGGATTGAGGGGGTTGAGCTTGCCGCGGGCGACCCGGATGGTGGCCACGCCCTTGTCGGATATCTCGAAGTTGACGAACTCGCCCACGGATCCCTCCTTGTCCTGGCCGGAAAGCCACAAGGCTACGATGCGGCCATGCCGGAGGCCTTCGAGCATCGCCTGAAGGAGGCGCTCGCGGCGCGCACGCCGGAGCGCACCACCGTGGAGGACGCGCGCGCGGCGGCGGTGCTGATACCCATAGTGGAAGCTAGCGAGCCGACCCTGATCTTGACCGTGCGGACCGACACGGTCGGGACCCACAAGGGTCAGATCTCGTTCCCGGGGGGATCGGTCGACGCCTCCGACGACTCGCGCGTGCAGGCGGCGCTCCGGGAGACGCACGAGGAGATCGGTCTCGACCCCTCCTCGGTCCGTGTCCTGGGCGAGCTCGACACTTTCCCCACGTTCGTGTCGGGCTACGTCGTGACTCCGTTCGTCGGATGGCTCGAGCGCCCCCCCGACCTGCGAGCGAACCCGGCGGAGGTCGCCGAGGTGCTCCACGTGCCGATCTCTCATCTGACCGAGGAGATCAGGGCCGAGCCCGGCTTCTCGCACGAGGGACGGAGCTATCCGACGGAGGCGTGGATCTGGCGGGGGCACGTCATCTGGGGGGTGACCGCGAGGATCGTGCGGCATTTCCTCAGCGTGCTGGCGGAGGCGGGTCTGGCCGCGACGCCCGGCCGCACGGCGTCGTGGACCGCGTGGCCTCTCCAGGAGAGGCGCTGATGCCGAGCCCCACACCGAGCCCGACCGCGCTGCAGGCGCCGCCCGCCGACCCGATACAGGCGATAGGGGCGACGATCGCGATCGCGCTCGCCGTCGTCGCTGCGATACTTGCCTACAGGATCATCCGAGGCGGGCGGGGGTTGTGAGCTCCTTCAAGCGATTCGCGACGGCACTTGTGGTGCTGGCCCTTGTGGCGGGCGCGTGCTCGGCGCGCCCGGACGACGGCGGCGGCTCGGCCGGACCCGCGGCCGGCAACCAGGCCGACAAGAGCGCGGGGGCCGAGCGCGGCAAGGGCAAAGGCGGCAAGGCGAAGGCCTCGAAGGGGGCCGGGGGCGGGGAGAAGGCCGGCGAGGAGGGCACGACGGCCGGCGACGGCTCAGACGATTCCGCGAATCCCTTCGGCTCCGGGGGGAGCTCGGCGCTGGCGACCGCATCGGCGCGCGTCCCGGAGCCCCAACCCGACGCGACCCGCCAGGGGGCGCTCGTACCGGACTACGCGGAGGTCCTGGCGGCGGCGATCGAGGGGCTCGGCAAGAGCTTCCGCATCACGCTCACCTTCGCCGGCGAAGTGCCTCAGCAGATGCCCGACGAGAACACCTTCATGATCACGCAGGTCGCACTCCAGATGAGCGAGGACGAGTCGTACGCGTTCGGCGCCCAGGGGAGCAACAAGGGGTGGGAGGCGATGGCCGGCAGCCAGAAGGAGCAGTCCGGCAAGCAAGCCCAGGAGTTCCCCGGGAAGCTCGAGGTGACCGGCAACAGGATCGTGATGACGATCCCATGGCGCTACGTGGGGGGGCCGACGCGCTTCCAGTGGGTGTCGAACTCGTACTGGTTCAGCACCGTGGCGAACACGACCCACTCTTCCTACGACCCGGTCCCGAACCAGCGCCGGAACGCCAAGAAGCCGAACCTAGCGACCTACCCCAACTAACGCCGAGTTGCACGTCAGCCACCGTATGGGTGGTTGAGATTCAACTCGGCGAGTGTGACGCACATCACAGCGCGACTACGAAGACCGTGCTGGGCTTTGTCCCATGCTTCAGGCAGGTATAGAGGCCGCCGAACGCCTTTGTCTCAAGATCGCGAGCGAGCAATTCGGCCTCATCAGCCTTCCTCAAGCCCTGGCCGCGCGTATGACGCGAAGAGCAGTCGAGCGACGGTTGTCGTCCGGACGTTGGGAGCGCGTTCTCCCGAGGGTTTACCGGATAGCAGGCGCTCCACCGTCATGGCACCAGGACGCGATGGCCGCCCATCTGTATCTCGGCGACGAGTCGGTGCTGTCCTTCGGAGCCGCGGGGCGAATACGGGGCTGGTGGGACTTCGAGGACGATCCCGTGGAGCTGTCGACTACAGGAGCCCGTCGGGCTGTGGGTCTCGGATTCACGGTGCATCACTGCGACGACTACGTGCTCGAAGGACGCGAGATCGTCAAGGGCCTCCCGGTGACATCGGTGCCTCGGACGATCACCGACCTCGCCGGCGTTAGAGACTTCCGGGCTCAGCGTGCACTGGACGGCGCGCTGCGCAAGGGCACGGACTTAGGAACGTTTTGGCTGTTCCACGATCGGGAGTGGACGACCGGCCGCAGAGGGATAGCGATCCTCAGGACCTGGCTCCAGGAGAGAACCCCCGGACTTGCAGCCACCGACGAGGACCTGCGCGAGGACCTGCTGGTGATCATCCGCAAAGCCGGCCTGCCCGAGCCAGTCCAGGAATACTCCTTCGTTCTTCCCAGTGGTCCGATCCGCTTCGATCTCGCCTATCCCGAGCGACGGCTCGCTATCGAGGGCGATGGCTACGCGGTCCACGGTGATCTTGGTGCATTCAACGACGATCGGCAACGAGACGTCGAGGCGGGACTGTTCGGATGGGTGGTACTGCGATTTACGTGGGCACAGATCACTTTCAGACCGGATTACGTAGCTCGCTCGATAGCTCAACACCTCGCTCTCCGACCACCGACTTGCACGTGAGCCACCGTATGGGTGGTTGAGATGCAAGTCGGCTAGAACATCGGGGGCTCGGTGTAGCTGCCCCACACCTCCTTGAGGGCCCCCACCATCTCGCCGAGGGTCACGTAGGCCTTCGCCGCCTCGACCAGCACGGGGATCGCGTTGCGAGAATCGTCTCGGGCGGCGTCCATGAGCTCCTCGATCGCGTCCTCGGCCCCCTTCTGGTCGCGGTTTGCGCGCACCTCGGCGACCGCCTTCTTCTGACGCTCCTCGATCTCGGGTGCGATCTCGAGGAGCTCCGGCATCTCCT
>JBOGWZ010000199.1:0-3755 GCA_050694075.1 Actinomycetota bacterium
GATAGAGAGGCATTCGGGCCCAACCAGTGGCTCGTCGATGAGATGTACCGCCGCTATCAGGAGTCCCCGGATGCGGTGGGGGAGTCGTGGCGGGAGTTCTTCGAGGATTACACCCCGGCGACCAGCCGTCCGAAGCGAGCCGAGCCGGAGCCCGAGGAGTCCGAGCCGGAGCCCGAGGAGTCCGAGCCGGAGCCCGAGGAGTCCGAGCCGGAGCCTCTTCCCCAGGAGCCCGAGCAGCCCGCGGCCGAGACCGAGCCTCCGGAGGACGCCTCTCCACTGCGGGGGGCGGCCGCGATCATCGCCGAGAACATGAGGACCTCGCTCGGGGTGCCGACCGCGACCTCGGTGCGGAGCGTTCCGGCAAAGCTGCTCGAGGAGAACCGCCGCATCGTCAACCGCTATCTCCAGGCGCATCGCGGGGGGAAGGTCTCGTTCACACACATCATCGGCTACGCGGTGTTGCGCGCACTCGAGGCGCGGCCCGCGATGAAGGCGAGCTACTCGGAAATCGAGGGCAAGCCTCACGTGATCCATAACAAGCGGGTCAACTTCGGGCTCGCCGTCGACGTCGAGCGGGGCGGAACGCGGATCTTGCTCGTTCCGAACATCAAGGCGTCCAGCGATCTCGACTTCGCCGGGTTCTTCGGTGCCTACGAGGAGATCATCCGCAGGGTCAGGGCCAACGAGCTGTCACCTGAGGACTTTCAGGGAACGACCGTGACGCTCACCAACCCCGGGACGGTGGGGACGACCCAGTCGGTGCCTCGCCTGATGTCCGGCCAGGGGCTGATCGTCGGGGTCGGCGCGATCGGCTATCCACCCGAATACGAGGCCGCCGATCCCAAGACGCTCGCGCGCATCGGGGTCAGCAAGGTCATCACTCTGACGTCCACCTACGACCACCGGGTGATCCAGGGGGCGGAGTCGGGCGAGTTCCTGTCCTACGTCCACGGCCTCTTGTTGGGGGCCGAGCGTTTCTACGACGAGATCTTCGCGAGCCTTCGCATCCCCTACGAGCCGGTCCGGTGGAGCCGCGACACCGCGCCGGCCGACGACGCCGATGCGCGCTTGGAGAAGCAGTCGCGCGTGATCCAGCTCGTGAACATGTACCGCGTGCGGGGGCATCTCCTCGCCGAGCTGAATCCGATTGGCTGGGAGGTGCTGTCGTATCCGGAGCTCGATCTCTCTCATTACGGGCTCACGGTCTGGGACCTCGACCGCGAGTTCGTTACCGACGGCCTTCCTGGAAACCGCAAGCAGACCCTCCGGGGGATCATCGACACGCTGCGGGACGCGTACTGCGGGACTACCGGGATCGAGTACATGCACATCGCGGACCCGGAGCAGAAGCACTGGATCCAGCAGCGCGTCGAGGTCCCGCACGAAGAGCTGATCCTGGAGGACAAGAAGCACATCCTGGACCGGCTGAACGCGTCCGAGGCCTTCGAGCGCTTCCTGCACTCCAAGTACACGGGCCATCGCCGTTACTCGCTCGAGGGGGCCGAGAGCGTGATCCCGATGCTCGACGCGCTCCTGGAGGAGGCGGTGGACGCGGGCATGATCGAGTCGGTCATCGGGATGGCCCACCGCGGGAGGCTCAACGTTCTCGCGAACATCGTCGGTAAGCCGCTGCGCGAGATCTTCAGGGAGTTCGAAGGGGACGTCGACGAGGCGACGGTGCAGGGCTCGGGTGACGTCAAGTACCACCTCGGTCAGACGGGCCGTTTCGTGTCGCGCAAGGGAAACCAGATGGGCGTGATCCTGGCTGCGAACGCGTCACACCTGGAGTCGGTCGATCCCGTCGTGCTCGGCATGGCGGCGGCCAAGCAGGACGTGCTGGGGACCGGCGGCAAGGGCAAGGTCCTTCCGGTGCTTCTTCATGGGGACGCTGCCTTCGCCGGGCAGGGCGTGGTGGCCGAGACGTTCAACATGTCCGAGCTGCGCGGTTTCCGCACGGGCGGGACGGTGCACATCGTGGTCAACAACCAGATCGGCTTCACCACGACCCCGACCGCCGCCAGGTCGAGCACGTACGCGACCGACATCGCAAAGATGATCCAGGCCCCCATCTTCCATGTGAACGGCGACGATCCCGAGGCATGCGTGCGCGTCACCCGGCTGGCGTTCGCCTACCGGCAGGCGTTTCACCGGGACGTCGTCATCGATCTCGTGTGCTACCGGCGCCACGGTCACCAGGAGGTGGACGATCCCTCGTTCACCCAGCCGCTCATGTACCAGAAGATCGAGGAGCGCCGCTCTGTCCGAAAGGTCTACACGGAGTTGCTCGTCAACCGCGGCGAGCTGTCGGTCGAGGAAGCCGAACGGCTGCTCGACGACTTCCACGAAAAGCTGCAGCAAGCGTTCGAGGAGACGCGCGGCGCCCCACCCGGCGCACCGCCCATTTCGGAGGCGCAGCCGAGGCCTACCGGCGTGTTGCCGCCGACCGAAACGGGGGTGGCGCGCGACCGGCTCGAACGGATCCATCGGGCGCTCACTACGTGGCCGGAAGATTTCGAACCGCACCCCAAGCTCAGACGGCTGCTCGAGAAACGCAGAGACATCCTCGACAAGGACTCCATCGACTGGGCCCACGCGGAGGCGCTCGCATTCGGTTCTCTTGTGATCGAAGGGTTCGCAGTCCGATTGTCGGGCCAGGATTCGCGACGCGGCACTTTCAGTCAGCGGCACTCCGTCCTGATCGACTACCGCACCGAATCCGAGCACGTCCCGCTCAACCACCTTGCCGAGGGTCAGGCCCCCTTCCTGGCCTACGACAGCCTGCTCTCCGAATACGCGGCGCTCGGGTTCGAGTACGGGTATTCGGTGGCCAACGGCGACACGCTCGTGGTGTGGGAAGCGCAATTCGGAGACTTCACCAACGGTGGGCAGGTGGTCATCGACCAATACATCGTCGCCGGTGAGGACAAGTGGGGACAGGAGTCGGGCCTGGTGATGCTCCTACCGCACGGCTACGAGGGCCAAGGACCGGAGCACTCCAGCGCGCGCCTCGAGAGGTTCCTCACTCTCGCGGCCGAGGACAGCATCCAGGTGGCGCAGCCGTCGACCCCCGCCCAGCACTTCCATCTCCTGCGCCGGCAGATGCACCGGACCCTGCGAAAGCCACTGATCGTCCTCACGCCGAAGTCGCTTCTGCGCGCTCCCGATGCCCGAAGCATGACTGCGGAGTTCGAGAAAGGTCACTTCCGAGAGACGCTCGACGACCCGCGTGTGAAGAGCAAGGAGGAGGTCGAGCGGATCCTGCTGTGCACAGGCAAGGTTTCCTACCAGCTCGCCGCCGAGCGAGAGCAACGGTCGGCCCCCGCGGCCATCGTGCGCGTGGAGCAGCTCTATCCGTTCCCCGAACGGCAACTCGTCGACATCTTCGGTTCCTATCCCAACGCGCGAGAGGTGCGTTGGGTGCAGGAGGAGCCCGAGAACATGGGGGCCTGGGCTTTCATCCACCTCAAGCTGCATCGAGCGCTGCGCGGTGGGCTCGCGGTGTCTCACGTCGCCCGCCCCGAGAGCGCCAGCCCCGCGACCGGAAGTACCTCGGTGCACGAGAAGGAGCAGAGTGACCTGATGGAGGGAGCCTTCTCCTAGCGCCGAGTTGCATCCCAGCCACCCATATGGGGTTCTCCGCGAACGACGGTGGGCCACAGCGCCCTAGCCGATCCGGCGGCCGCACGCCAGCAGAACCTTGCGACGATAACGCTCCTTGTTCGTGAACCCGTAGGCGCAGCGCTTGACGACCTTGA
>JBOGWZ010000200.1:0-3712 GCA_050694075.1 Actinomycetota bacterium
CGTCCTGGCCGCGCCCTTCGCCACCCGCGCAGCCGGCGCGGCCGCGTGCCCGGGTGCTCGACTGGCGTCCCCGAACTGGCTGATCATCGAGGCGCCCCGCTTCAAGGCGGGTCCCCAAAGGCTGTCCGCCTACGCGGTCGATCCCACCGACCCCGACCGATTCCTTGCCACCAACGGGACCGCGTTGATGCTGACCACCGACCGCGGGTGCACGTGGCGCGGCTCCTACCGGCTCCCCGAGCTTCCGTCGCTCGACTCCCCCTTCACCGCGGACAACGCGCTCATCACGAACGTCGCGTTCCCCGAGCGTTCGAGCGGGAGCACCTATGCAACGGTGGAGGAGCGCACCGCGTCGACGCGCCGCCCGCACGTACTGGCAAGCCGCGACCGCGGTAGGTCGTGGCGGCTCGCCGACGTCGGTCTGCCCGCCGCCGGAGCTCCCGAGACGCTGGTGATCGCTCCGAGCGCTCCCGATGTCGTGTTCCTCGGGGTCGACGTCGGCGGCGGCGCGCTCGACCTCCTCTTCGCCAGCACCGACGGCGCGCGCTCGTGGACGTTGCGGAGCTCAGCCGCGGAGCTTCGACCCAAGAACGTCGAGGGCCTCGCGGTGGATCCACTCGATCCCGAGGTGCTGTGGGTGTGGGGCCCGGGGGGCCTGTACCGCTCCGCCAACGGGGGGCGCGACCTCACCGCGTTGGAAGAGTTCGCCGGGCAGGCCGTGGGCCCGGTGGACGTCTTCCACGGTGCGGGGGCCAAGAGCCGCGTCGTGGCTTTCGTGCCCGACATGGGGGCCGCGCTGCTCTCATATGACGGCGGCCGGACCTGGAACCTGGTCTTCTCGCCGCCGTCGCCGGATTCCCTCGCCCACGGCAACGCCGCCGACCAGATCGCGCTCGCCGCCTCGGGCAGGCTCTACGGCTACCACGCGCCCAGCTTCTCGTGGATCGACCTGAAGGCGCCGCTCGGCGGCCTCGTACAGGCTCGGGCGGATCGCCAACCGCAACCGCACCTCTACGCGCGCAACGAGAACGCGATCGTCACCTTCCAAGGTGAGATCGGTGGGCCGCCCCCAGGGATCGAGAAACTGCTGCGCGACGTCCCGCTGATCCAGACGCCGGAGATACCCGAGGCCGAGTCGCCCCGGCTGACCCCCGAGCGACGGCGCGTGGTCGTGGGCCTGGGGGAGTCCAGACGGGTTCGCTACACGCTGAGCCTTCCGAACCGACCGGTGCCGGTGGACGTCTTTTTCGTGCTCGACACCTCCGACAGCATGGAAGGACTTGTTTCCGGCATGACGCGCGCGGTCGCCAGAATCGTGAACGGTCTCGCGGAGTCGCGTGTGGACGCGCAATTTGGCCTGGCGGAGTTCCGCGACTACCCGAACGCGTTCCCGCCGCGCGAGGAAGAGCCGAACTTTGTGTACCGCCGCAGGCTCGACATCGGAGCGACCGGACCTCAGTTGCGAGAGGTGCTCCAGAGCCTCGACGCCGAGGGCGGCGGACCGTACAACGCCCACCTCGGAGGGCTCTACCAGGCAGCCACCGGCGAGGGACAGGATCTCGACCCGCCCGGGCCCCTCGGGAGGGACGTTCCTCCCGGGCAGCAGGCGAACTTCCGGGCCAAGGCTCTGCGAGTCCTGATGATGGCCAGCGACGACGAGTTCTGGAGGGGCAAGCACGTCGGGCTCGGACCAGAGGTACGGGAGCCGCCGGACGTCCCATCGCAGGAACGAGTCGAGAACGCCCTCACCGCACGCGACATCCGGCAACTGGGACTGGCGATCGGTTCGCTGCCCGCTTCCGACCTCGCTGGCGTGGCGAGCGCTACCGGCGCCACCGCGCCGGGCGGCGGGGTGGACTGCGACGGGAACGGGACAACCGATCTCGCCGCGGGCGAGCCCCTCGTGTGCCGGGTATCGCCCCGTAACGTCGCGGCGGGAGGGCACATGTCGGCCGCGATCGTGGACCTCGTCAAGGCCGTCCGCACAACTAACGACGTGAGCCTGTCGGTCTCGGGCGACCGCGCCGTCGTGTCCCGCGTCGAGCCGCGGACCTACAAGCGCGTGGTGGTCCAGACGACCCCGCGGCTGACCTTCGACGTGACGTATCACTGCGGGGCCCGCGATGCCGGCGACCGTTTCGAGGTCGACCTCTTGGCGCGGGCCGGCTTCCGTAGGGCGAACGCGAGCACGCTGGTCGTGTGCCGGGAGCGCCCCGTGTTCAATGCCCCCCTCGCGGTTCTCCCCCCGCTGGCCGCCACCGTCGTCCCCCCGCCGCCTCCACCACCCCCGGTCGTCCCCGAGCTGGCGTCCCAGGCGCAGTCCCAGGCCCAGGCCCACGCCCACGCCCAGGCCGCCGCCGCCGCCCAGGAGGAGGAACAGCCTCAGGTCGCCGCCGCCCACGTCTTCCGCGCCGGGCTCGAGGAGCAGTACGCCTTCAGCTCGTACCGTCCGCCGGCCGGGGAGGCGCCGATGGGGCGACTCGCGCTGGGGGCCGGCGCCCTTGCCATCGCGTTCGCCTACGCGGTGGCGACGGCGGCGCGACAGGCGGTGAGGGTCCAGCGGGCCCGTCGGTGAGGGCAGGAGGCCGCCGCGGGGGGTCGAATCTCACAACTAACGCAAACTACGCAAGGAGGGCAACCCAACCATGAGGCGACTGGTGGCAATCGCGACGTCGCTCCTGCTGCTGGCCGGCATGACGGGCGCGAGCGCCGGCCCGACGGCCGGAGGGATCGCGACGGACAACGTCGAGTACGTGAGGTTCGTACCGTTCGATCAATCGTCGTCCACCGGGGTCACGATCGTCGGCAAGTACGCGTACCTGACGAGCTGGAAAAACCTCTCGATCTACGACGTCTCCGATCCCACAGACCCGGCGCTCGTTGGGTACGAGCCACTGGGCTTCAAGTTCGAGAACGAGAACGTGGCGACCGACGGCAAGATCCTGCTGTTCTCGGAGTCGCTCCCGCAGGACATCCTTCACGTCTACGACGTCGAGGACAAGTCCAATCCCACGTTGATCGCGCAGGTGGAGGGCGCCGGGGACCACACTACGACCTGCATCCTCAAGTGCACTTGGGCGTACGGCTCGGACGGAAGCATCACCGATTTACGCAACCCGAAGAAGGCGAAGCTTCAGAAGCTCGACTGGCACAAGGCCGTGGGCCTGCAGGGCGACGCCCACGACGTCGAAGAATACAAGAACGGGTTCCTCGTCGCCTCTACTATCTCGGCGCCGTTGATGATCCTGGACGTGCGCGATCCTCTCGATCCGAAGATCCTCGCGACCGGCAAGCATCCGAACCCGAGCGGTTTTCTGTTCCACTCCGGTCGCTGGCCGCGCGGTGGGAAGGACAGCATCCTCCTCATGCAGGGCGAGAAGAACTTCAGGCCCCGGTGCGACGAGAACAACGGGCCCTTCATGACCTTCGGCACGAAGGGGTGGAGGAGCACTCATTCTGTGAAGCTCCTCGACACCTACCGCGTCCAGAACGGCACCTACGCCGACGGCAGTCCGGCCGTGAACGCGCTCGGCTGCTCGGCTCACTGGTTCCAAGAGCACGAGACCTTCCGCAACGGAGGCCTCGTGGCGGTCGGCTACTACGAGCACGGCACGCGCTTCCTCGACGTCGCGTCCAACGGCAAGATCAAGGAGGCCGGCTACTTCATGCCGTACGGCGGCTCGACCTCCGCCGCCTACTGGCTCCCGAAGGA
>JBOGWZ010000201.1:0-3685 GCA_050694075.1 Actinomycetota bacterium
GCACGACCGCTTTGGCGGTCGCTCTAAGCCTCCGCCGGCCCGCGTAAAGAGGGCGAACCCTCGTCGTCCGGGCCGCCCGTGGTTGATTCGCCCGACGCGAACATCCTTCTGCGATGTGAGGAGGCTCGCCTGCAGGTTTGGATGGCCGATGTAGGCCGTGGTCTCGTCGTTGGAGACGGCGAAGTTGCGACCCCAGGCCAGAGGCGTCTGGGCGAGCTGTCCGTTCTGCGCGAAGGTCATCACAGGGCGGCCCGATGGCCGCGCGTAGTCACCGTTGATCGCAACGATCGCGCCCCTCGTCCTCGCCATCGTCGAGGTGCGGGCCAGTCCGGGGAGCCTCCCCGTGGCCAGGACCGGCTTGATCTTCGAGGGGGCCGACATCTTCACAGATACGATCCTGATCCGCTGGGGTGGACCCCACTTTCGCATCACTGTGAGCCGTACCCCGCGGGCGATCCTGCGCCGGCGCACCACCACTGCGTCGGCCGACGGCGCGAGCACGGTCACGAACAGTGCGACGACGATGGAGACCGACCACAACTTTCGCAAGACTTATCCCCGGGGTGAAGACGGCATTGGGATTCATTCGGCAGGCGCGGCCGAAAGCATTAGTGAAGCGAGCGGATCCCGTCAAGCAATACGAAGTGAGTCGCCGGAGCGGATGGTTCCGCCGCTGACGATGTAGGCACGGATGCCTCCCCGTCCCATCATCGGCTTCAGTAGCGGCTTGCCGGCGATCCGCTGGAGGTGCGCGCACGGTGGGTTGTCCTCGAGCCCCTCGAGCTCGACCTCCCCGATCCAGAAGCGCCTACCCAGAAGCTCCGCGGGCTCGACGCCCCGGGTCACGATGTTGCGGCGGATGTCGGCGGGGGAGATGGCGAGACCCGACTCGGACGCCGCCGCGGCGATGCCCTCGGAGGCGATGAGGGTCACTTCGTCGGTGGGATCTCGCTCGTCCTCCGGAACGTCACCCTGGTAGTAGCGGTCTCCGACGAGCCCCGCGCCGGCGACGGCCTCGACCTCGGAGACCTCGTGCATCGGTTTCTCCGGTTCGGGCCCGATGAAGATCGAGACGACCGTGGCGGCCTCCATGGCGGAACTGTAAAGCGCGGAGGCGCCGGTGGCCAGTTTCAGCAGCAACTCAGCAGCGGGGCATCCTCAGGGTCGTTCCGGGGTTGTCCACCGCCTGAAGCGTGATCGTCACCCACAGGCGGCCTCTCCGGCGTTTGGTCCCGACGCCGATGTAGTTGAACGTGCCGTCCAGCATGTTTGCCCTGTGGAGGGCGCTTCTCATCATGCTTCTGAAGATGCGACGCGCCCCGGCCCGGGTGCTGCCGACGTTCTCGCCGAGCACTCTCCAGTTCGTCACCCTGCCGGCAAGGGTGGAGTCCGCGGTGTGGAAGACCTTTCGGCGTTTGATCATCTCCCGCGTGTGGACCCGCGACACCTTCGAGATCTGAGGATCGAGCCTGAGTCGGTCGATCCCGCGCTTCGCGCGCGCCCGGTTGATCTTGCGCGCCAGCCTGCGCTCCGGCCGGCGATAGTCCCAGCAGACCTGGGCCCGTGCGACCGGCACCACCATGGCCGCCAGAACGATTGGGGCCATGACCGTCGCCGTTCGCGTGAATGCCCGCCTGGTGCAGAACACTTCTCGCCCCCGTATTCCGCACGGAGCCCCTGGCCGTCCGAAGGCCGACGTAGGCCTTGACCGTCCCCCCGGTCCGCGTTGCCCGCTTTGCTTCAGGGGTATTCGGTGCGGGGCGGGCAAATCCTTCTCAAATCAGGGCTCAGAAATCCCGCGCCGGCGTGATGAAGTCGGCGATCGATGGGCCCCCCGCTCGAGTGCCGGAGGGCTAGCAGGAGGGCATGCTCAGCGTCGTGCCGGGGTTGTCCACCGCCTCGAGGGTGATCGTCACCCACAGCCGGCCCTTCCCGCGTTTGGTTCCCACGCCGACGTAATTGAACGTCGAGTTCAGCATGTTCGCCCTGTGGAGGGCGCTTCTCATCATGCTTCTGAAGATGCGACGCACTCCGCCCCGGGTGCTTCCGACGTTCTCACCCAGTACGGTCCAATTCGTCACTCTTTGCGCAAGTGTCGCGTCCGCGGTGTGGAAGACCTTTCCGCGTTTGATCATCACCCGCGTGTGGACCCGCGACACCTTCGACAGTTGACGATCGAGCTTCACCCCATCGATCGAGCGCTTCGCGCGCTCTCTGTTGATCTTGCGCGCAAGCCTGCGCTCGGGGCGGCGATAGGACCAGCATCCCCCGGCCTGCGCGATCGGCGCCACCAGCCCCGCTACCACGATCGGGGCCATTACCGCCGCCGCTGTCGTGGATGTCCGCATTGTGTGGAACACCTCCCGTCCCCCACTTCGAACCGCCCACTGCCGTTACCCGATGGGCGCGCGCGGATAACCCAAACTCACGAAAGGGACTTACGGGGTGTGTCGGTCGCGACCGACGGAGAGCTTGGTTGCGATCGCGCGCGCAAGCGGATGGTGTTCGATGGCTTCCAAGCGAACAGCTAGGGGGATGGACCAGTTCGGTCTCTCGGTGGTCGTGCCGGGCAGGTTGGGCCGAGACGAGACGCCGAGCGCGTCCTCCAAAGTCGCCACCACCACCGCGCTCGATGCCTCCGCGAGGAGCTCGTGCAGACGCGAGATCACTTCTTCCGTCGGAGCTCCCTCGTCCACGCCGCTCGCGGCCACGACGCGCTCGCGTACCGCGCGATGTGCTTCGAAGTCTGGTTCGAGTCCCATCGCCTCTTGTTCGGCGAGATCGGCACCGGTCCACATCCCTGAGATGGTCGGCAGGTCGTGGTTGGTTACGGCAGCGAATGAATGCTTCGGATAGTCGCGCGGCGGCTTCGGTTCGAACCAGAGGATTCGGTAGGAGAGCATGTTTCGCTTCGCCATCTCCTTGCGGACGATCGGCTCGACGGTGCCGAGGTCTTCGCCCACGACGAACGCGCCGGCGCGCTGTGATTCGAGCGCCAGTATCGACAGGAGGTCGTGGTGAGGGTATCTGACATACGCGCCGTGGGTTGGGGTCGCCCCATCGGGGATCCAGTACAAACGGAAAAGTCCCATAACGTGATCGATGCGAACCCCGGCGCCGTGCGCGAACGCCGCTCGCAGGGTCGCGATGAATGGTTCGTAGCTCCGCGCACGAAGGGCATGCGGGTCGAATGGAGGAAGGATCCAGTCCTGCCCACGCGCATTGAACTCATCCGGAGGGGCGCCGATGTGCATCTGGGGGCGGAGCGCGTCCTGCCAGATCCACGCGTCGGCTCCCTCGGGATCTGTGCCGACTGCGACATCGTGGACCAGACCGATGGTTTCGGCCGCATCTCGGATCTGTTCCGCGACCAGCCACTGCACCCAGCACCAGAACGCGAGCCGGTCGCGGTTTGCGTCGCCCCAGCGCGCAACCGCCTGCGTATCTGGCCTGCGATACTCCTCGGGCCAGCGCGACCACTTCGACCCGAACACTTCGGCCAGAGAGTTGAAGGTGGCGAAGTCCTCGAGCAATGGCGTGCGCGTCTCGAGGAAGGAGTCGAAGTTCTCATGCCCGGAGAAGTCCTTCCATGCGCGCTCGAGCGCGGCGAGTTTTGTTGCATAGATCGGATCGCGGTCGATCAACTCGGATGCATTGAGGACGCGCCCTCCGTCCCGCGTTGCGT
>JBOGWZ010000202.1:0-3672 GCA_050694075.1 Actinomycetota bacterium
TTCGGACCGGCCCCGAGGTTCGGTACACTCTCCCAGGAGGCGTCGCCTAGTCAGGCCTATGGCGCGGGATTGCTAATCCCGTTGGGGCGCGAGCCCCTCGCGCGTTCAAATCGCGCCGCCTCCGCGCCGCGCCCGTAGCTCAATTTGGACAGAGCGTCTGACTACGGATCAGAAGGCTGGGGGTTCGAGTCCCTCCGGGCGCACCACCAGAGGAAGAGATTTTGAGGCCGGGTGCACCGCGACCCCATGCCGTGGATCGTAGCCGTCGCTATCGCGGCAATGATCGGACTTTGCGGGCTCTCGACGTCGTCTCGCACTCGACGGCCCGCTCCACGCGGATGCATTGGTCGCCAGGAGACGCGGTGTCGTTGGGACCTCCATTCCCGAGATCGCCGCCCGCCGGCGGACCGGTCGCGTTGAGGTCGCCGTCGATCGAGTCGTCACCTGCCTCACCGTACAGGTCGTCGTCTCCTCCTCCGCCGTAGAGCTGGTCGTTGCCATCGCCACCCCGGATCACGTCGTGGCCGGTCCCTTCGAAGGGTTCATCGATAGTTTCGCCCCAGAGTCGATCGTCACCCGGGATTCATGACCTGTATTCACTCCAGGGGTGCCGCGAGAGTGGGGCGCCGAGAATGACGCCCCACCCCACGGAAGCTCCTACAACGGGCAGCCGGGTCCCGGTGACGGCTGGTCGATCCGAAGTGCCACTGGCGGCGTCTGCGCCGGCACGAAGTAGAACGCGTAGACCACCAGCTCCTCGGTCCCCTCGTTCCTGGCGAGGTGGATCTCATCTGGTAGGTTCGAGAACGACATCCCCGGCGCGTACTCGATCTCCTGGGTGCAGTCCTCGGCGTGGTAGAAGCTCATGCTCCCTCGGAGGATCGTGACCACGGTCGGCCCCGGATGGCTGTGCCAGCCCAACGTTCCTCCCGGAGCGATGACGATCCGCTGATCGGCGATCTCGACGGGGCCCTTCGTCTGGAGCTTGACCCGCGTGCCCGGTGCGAACTTCCAGTTCACAGCGAGGGGCCGGTCGACCAGTGGCCCCCGGGCCGTCTCGGCGCTGGCTCCCGAGACCGGCGTGGCCAGCGCGTTTCCGATCAGCCCGGCTCCCAGCACCGCGAGTCCTACGAATACGAACAGGGTTCTCCGAAGCATGGATGCCCTCCCTTCGTTTCGGCTCCGCTTTCCGCGGAGCGTGAGAGCGGTCGGCGCGACGATGCTCGATCACCCCCTCCCCCCGAGTTCGCGCCGGTGTTCGCCCGAATCTAGGTCAGCGGGTCCGAGTACGTCCGTGCTCGCGGTCACATCGATCTGTCCTATTCGTCCGCATGGTCGCTTCCCTCCCGTTGAACCGGTCGAGCGAGAGGGTCACAGTGGGGCGTGTGACGGCGCGTGTGACGGCCAGGGGTACAGCGTGGGACTGAGCATCCACCTCCTGGGCCCGCCGAGGATCGAGCGGGGCGGTATCCGCCTGAAACCCCTCCGCGGCCACAAGGCGTGGGGGTTGCTCACCTATCTCGTTCGGAGCCAGGTTCCACCGTCCCGAGAGCGCGTGGCCAGCCTGCTGTTTCCGGAAGCCGACGACCCGCTCGGGGCGCTTCGCTGGACCCTCTCGGTCATCCGGCGCCGGCTGGGCCAGCGGACCGAGCTCAGTGGAAACCCCGTCCGTCTGAGGCTACCTCCGGGAACCTTCGTCGACCTCGAGGTGCTGGGAGGGGGCTCCTGGACGCAGGCCGCGGGGCTCCCCGGGCTCGGTCACGAATTGCTGGACGGGCTGACCTTTCGGGCCAGCCCGGGCTTCGAGCTGTGGCTCGAGAACGAGCGCCGGCACGTCGTGGGGATGACGAGCGCGGTGCTCCACGAGGCAGCACTGGCACTGCTCGCTCGCGGCGAGGCTGCTACGGCGGCGACCCATGCCACCGAGCTCGTCCGGCTGAACCCCTACGACGAGAACGCATACGTCCTCCTGGTTCGTTGCCTGCAGAGGGCGGGCCACCTCGATGCCGCCGCCCGCCAGGTCGAAGCTTGCACCGAGCTGTTCCGGCGCGATCTCGGCATCGAACCAACCCCAGCGCTCCGTGCGGCAGCGGCCGAATCCGAAATGACGGTCGTGGCTCGGGTCTCGGGTCGAGCCGAGGTGCTGGCGCACGTCGAAGCCGGAGAGGCCGCTCTGGCCGCAGGCGCCGCCGAGGCCGGGCTGCACCGCATGCGAGGAGCCGTCGCCGCTGCCCGCAGCGTGGACGATCGCACGCTCCTCGCCAGGGCGCTGGTCGGATTAGGGGGCGCGCTCGTCCACTCCGCTCGGGGCACAGACGAGGAAGGCGTCGCCGCGCTGCACGAAGGGACGACGCTCGCGGATGGAGCCGGAGACTACGGGGTCGCGGCGACGGGATGGCGTGAGATCAGCTGGGTCCAGTTTCTCCGTGCGCACTACGAGCGGGCGGAGGAGTCGCTTAGCCGCACATCCGAGCATGCCGTAGGGAACGACGAGGAGCTCGCATGGGTCGATCTGATCCGCGGTGCCTGCCGGCATGATGTCGGGGACTATCCCGCGGCCGGCGAGCTACTGCGGTCAGCGGTGGGACGAGCGAGCCGGCTCGGCTCGGGCCAGCCGCTGGCGCAGGCGCTCACGCTGCTCGGGCGCTTCCATCTCATGCGTGAAGAGACCGAGGACGCTCTTCGCCTCCTGGATCGGGCCATCGAGGAGGTTGGGGCACGCGGCATGACCGCGTTCCTGCCCTGGCCGGAGTCGTTCCGCGGAGAGGTCGACCTCCTCACGGGCGACCTCGCATCTGCGCAAGACCGCTTCGAGCACGCGTTCGCCCTCGGCTGCCAGGTCGGCGACCCATGCTGGGAGGGCATCTCCATGCGAGGTCTCGGGCTCTTGGCAGCAGCCCGTGGCGACGTGTCCGGTGCTCTGGAGATTCTCGTCGAGGCGCCGAAGCTGTCCCGCTGCTTGCCCGATACGTACCTCTGGATCGAGGCGTATGCACTCGATGCCCTCTGTGCCGTTGCGGTCGAGTATCACGCGGAGTCCGCGGCGCGATGGATCGACCAGCTCCAGGCGATCGCCGCGCGTCGGGGGATCCGCGAGCTCGTCCTGAGGGCCTTGGCGTACCGGACACGTATCGGAGAACCGAGTGCGCTCTCCGTTGCACAGTCACTTGCCGCTCAGATCGACAATCCGGCACTCGACGGGCTGCTGGAGACCGCCCGGCTCAGGATACCCGCGACCGACGTGGGCCGGCATGCCAACGCGTCCAAAGCACCGCTTCCAATGGCGTCACGCTCCTCCATGCTCATTTCAGGATGGAGGAAGCACGAAAGCCCGAGTCGGTTCTGAGCAGGTCCAACCGCTCCGAAGATGAATTGTGGCTCGGGAGCCCCGGCTGAGACCGCAGCCTTGCGCTTGGACTTGCGTCCTTCGACCCTCACGCCCCTGCCCCGACATGAGTCCCGACAGGGGGACGCAGTAACCACAGCGTCTGACGAGGCGCACACCGTTTGGTGCTCCCATGAAGGGCGCACAGCGTTCGGGCTGACCTGACTACGGATCAGAAGGCTGGGGGTTCGAGTCCCTCCGGGCGCACCACCTGCGGTGACGCATGTTTGACTGGGCGCACAGCGTTCCCACGCAGGCTTGGCGGCCGGCTAGACGCTCCTGCTGGC
>JBOGWZ010000203.1:0-3658 GCA_050694075.1 Actinomycetota bacterium
GAAAGAACAGGTCCGAGGGCAAAGAGACCGGGCGGTTCTGCGCCCGAGGTGGGCGCGTGGAGGACTGCCGCGAGATCGCCCTCGAGGTCCGGAAGGAAGAGGCTCTGCGAGCGCGCGCCGGGGGCGGTTGGAGGTTGGTGTGATCACCAAGGTCGCCGAGCTGCCGGCGGTGCAGTGCTGCGCCCCCCTCGGGGCCGCGGACATGGCGCCCGCCGACGCCGAGGCGACCGCGACGCTGTTCAAGGCGTTGGCGGACCCCCATCGGGTGCGGATCCTCAACCTGCTCGCCAACAGCCCCGAGGCGGTGTGCGTGTGTGAGCTGACCGAACCGGTGGGACTGTCCCAGCCCACGGTCAGCTTCCACCTCAAGAAGCTTCTCGACGCCGGGCTGCTGCAGCGGGAGCAGAGAGGAACCTGGGCCTACTACTCGGTGGATCGCGACGCGCTTGCCCGTCTCGGGCGCGTCTTCACGAAAGGACGCCGATGAGCGACACGAGAGAGGAAGTGAGGACTCGCTACGCGGATGCCGCAACCGCGGTGGCGCGAGGCACCCGCGACGCGAAGGCCCTGGAGGGTTCCGGCTGCTGTAACTCCGATTGCTGCGGGGGCCAGGCCGTCTTCGGCCCGGCTCTCTACGACGAGAGCGAACGCGAAGGCGTGCCGGAGGAGGCGATGCTGGCGAGCCTCGGGTGCGGGAACCCGACCGCCGTGGCCGATCTGCACGAGGGCGAGACGGTGCTCGATCTCGGCTCGGGCGGTGGCATCGACGTGCTGTTGTCGGCAACGCGTGTGGGCGCGACCGGCAAGGTCTACGGCCTCGACATGACCGAGGAGATGCTCGCGCTCGCCCTCGAGAACAAGGCCAAGTCCGGCGTCGACAACGTGGAGTTCCTCAAGGGTTACATCGAAGCGATCCCGCTGCCGGCCGCAACCGTCGACGCGGTCATCTCCAACTGCGTGATCAACCTGTCCACCGACAAGCCCGCCGTGTTCGCAGAGATGCATCGCGTCTTGAGGCCGGGCGGGCGCATCGGCATCAGCGACGTGGTCGCCTCCGACGAGCTGAGTACCGAGCAGAGGGCCGAGCGCGGCTCCTACGTGGGATGCATCGCCGGCGCGCTGAGTTTCGGCGAGTACGAGCGAGGATTGCTCGGCGCGGGCTTCGAGGACGTGTCGATCACCCCCACGCACGAGGTCGCCGACGGGATGTTCGCGGCGATCGTGAAGGCCGCCAAGCGCTCCTGAGCCGCGCCGGCGGCATCATCTTTCGAGCACGGCGTTCCCGGCCCCCGCGCGCCGCTGCAGCTCGTCCCAATGCACCCGCCTTCTTGGATCGGCCCTACCGCGCGCATCGAAGGAGATTCCCTCAGATTCGAGGCGCGCCCTGACCGCGAGGGGGTCGTCGGAGTGCGGCGCCGTGCGCGGGGCGATCGTCCCGTCGGAGCGAAGCACGCGGTGGGCATTGGGGAAGCTGTCCGATGTCGCCGCGGCGCCGCCGACGGCGCGCGCCGCGCGGCCGCTCCCGTGCACCGCCGCGGAGATGTCGCCGTAGGAGGTCCACTCGCCGGCGCGCACGAGAGCGGCGGCCTGCGTGTAGCGATCCGCCGCCGTGCCCCGCTCCCTCGGCCCCATGACGGGCAGGCTAGAGGCTGTCCCGGCGTCTCCGCCCTCAGCAACCCGATCCAAATCGGCCGAAAGCGAGCACGCTCGCAGGGAGCAGGAGGAGCTGCTCAAGGGGGCACACGACGCAGCCAAGGCCGCTGAGGGCGCGCAAAGGTGCTCGGACGATGGCGAAGCCGGCGATGGCGAGCGCTATGAGCAGCTCTTGGTCGGCGACGACTCCCAGGGCGGGCATAGCCCTCCCGGTAGCCTGAACGGATGTCGCGCCCGCGCCGACCGCAGGACTGGGAACGCGACCTCGCCGCCGCCCGGGCCGCGGAGGCCGCACTCGCCGAGAAGCTCCGGGCCGATCCCCGGCTCGAGGGCTTCGCCGACCACACCTCGGCTTTCGACCGCCTCGACTTCTCGTTCGTTTACTCGGGCCTGCCCGTCCAGGTCGACATCAAGGAGAAGATCCGACCGACCTCGAGAGGCCTTGCCACGCTGTGGCCCGAGGTGCCCCCGCAACACCTGTTCGTGCTGGACGAGACCGTCTACCGCCGGATCGTGTGGCACGGCGGAGGCGGCTACCTCGTGGTCCACGACCACCCCGGGTCGCGCTGGGCGATCTTCGGGCCGTGGGAGCTCACGCTCGGCCCCCGCACCCGCTACCGGCGCTACGGACAGACGGAGACCAGCTCGTTCTTCAAGGGCAAGATCCTGCTCGACCTGCGAGCCGCCGCCCGCTCTGCGTCGGACTTCTCCGTTGACGAGCTGCTTGCGGTGATCGAGGCGTCATGGGCCCAGCGGGACGCCGTGGACGCGGTCGCGGGTGACGCCCTTCCCAGCCTCGGCGCCCCCGGAAAGGAGGGGGCCGGGGGGAACCAGTGAGGCGCCTTGGCGCGCCGGGGTTCCCCCGGGACGTATCGCACCACCCCGATAGTGTTGTTCCGCCGGGGCCCCGGGAACGGGCCCTAGGATTAGCGGGAAGCCTCAGGGAGGTCACACTTTTGGCGTCCAAGCGACGGCCGACATCCACATCAGCCTTCGGGGTATCGCGGCGTGAGAGCCACGATGCCACGGCCTTCTACGCCCGCTTCCCCCTCCCCGAGACCTCCGTCGGGGACGAGATCAACGTCAACCGGTCCGAGGTGCTGGACAGGATCTACGTCGGGGACAGCCGCAGCATGACCGAGCTCGCCGACGACTCCGTGGCCCTGGTCGTGACGTCACCGCCCTACTTCGCCGGCAAGGAGTACGAACAGGCGCTGGGCGAGGGCCACGTGCCGGCGAGCTACATCGAGTACCTCGAGATGCTCCGCGACGTGTTCGCGGAGTGCGCGAGGGTGCTCGAGCCCGGGGGCCGGATCGCCGTGAATGTTGCGAACCTCGGCCGCCGCCCCTATCGGAGCCTTGCGGCCGACGTGATCGCGATCCTCCAGGACGACTTACGGCTGTTGCTGCGGGGCGAGATCATCTGGGTCAAGGGGCAGGGCGCGTCGGGCTCCTGTGCGTGGGGCTCCTTTCAGAGCCCGCACAACCCAGTTTTGAGAGATCTCACCGAGCGCATCGTGGTTGCCTCGAAGGGTCGTTTCGACCGAGCCGTCTCGCGCCGGAAGAGGGCGGATTCGAAGCTTCCGTCCAAGGCGTCGATCTTCAAGGACGAGTTCATGG
This sequence comes from Actinomycetota bacterium, assembly GCA_050694075.1. GTDB lineage: Bacteria > Actinomycetota > CADDZG01 > CADDZG01 > WHSQ01 > JBOGWZ01. The sequence continues at coordinate 3,274 of JBOGWZ010000203.1, forward strand.
AGGCCACCACCGACGTGTGGGACATCCCGCCGGAGAGCGCGCAGCGCGTTGGTCACCCCGCTCCGTTTCCGGTCGAGCTGCCTCAACGCCTGATCGAGCTCTACACGTATCTGGGTGACGTCGTGGTCGATCCCTTCGCGGGGTCGGGTTCGACCGCGGTGGCGGCGGTGCGTTCCAACCGTCGTTTCGTCTGCTACGACGTCGATCCCGGATACGCGGAGGACGCGAGCAGACGAGTGGATGAGGAGAGACAACGGCTGCGAGCTCGGCCCGACGATCATCGTTCGCTGACGGTAGAGCTGCCGGTCAAGCAGGACGACGACTCTGACGAGGACAACTATCAGGCGCGCGCGGTGAGGGAGGGCAAACGCGCCAAAGAGATCGC
>JBOGWZ010000204.1:0-3650 GCA_050694075.1 Actinomycetota bacterium
TTGCCCTCGAACCCGGGGCCGTACCACGACGCGATGCCCTCGAAGCTGACCCCCGTGCCGGCGAACCCGGCGGGGATCCCGTTCGAGGGTCCCGACCCATCGAGCAGTCGGGCGAACGCCTCGGAGGGACGGGCCGCGAGCGCGGCCTGCCGGCGCGCCTCCGCCTCGAGGGCTTCGATGTCGGCGGTCAGTTCGCGCAACGCCGCCCGCCGCGTCTCGATGCGCTCCTCCATAGTGGCGGCCACGCGTCGAGCTTCCGCCTGCGCGTCGAGCAGTCGCTGCTTGCGGGAGTCGACGCGCGCTTGCGCCGCCTCGGCCGCATCCTTGGCCTCCAGCAGCTCTACGAGCGCCTGCTCGTGCATCCCCGCGGCGCGGTCGGCGGCCTCGGACAGCGTGTAGAGGTCGATGAGGCTGCGCGCCGACAGCAGCAGCTCGACGTCGTTCGTCGGTCCTCGCTTGTACACCTCGATGGCCCGCTCGACGTAGACCGCGAGCGCGCTCTCGTATGCCGCGCGGGTCTCGCCGATCTCGAGCTCGAGCGCCGCCAGCCTCTGGGTCTCGACGTCGATCTCCGACTGCAGGCGGTCCTGCCTCGCTCGCAGGGGGGCGAGCTGCTGCTCCAGGACCGTCACCTCGTCGGCAACCCTCTGCGCCCGCTCTTGCAGGGCGTCCAGATCCGTGGCCGTGGCCGGGCGTGACGCCGCGACCGCTGCGGATAGCGCCACGGCGGCGGCGACCACGACGCGCGCGGTCGAGCGAGGTTTTCTCACAGGGATTGTGTCGGCGCCCGAGCCGACCGGATTGAGGGAAAGGTCCGATACACCTACGCTTGGAACATGGCTCGCATCGGCATCCTCACGGGCGGAGGAGACTGCCCCGGTCTCAACGCCGTCATCCGGGCGGTCGCCCGCAAGGGGGTCAACGAGTACGGGCATGCGATCGTCGGCTACCGGGACGGCTGGGCCGGGGTGCTCGACAACCGCGTCATGCACCTAACTCCCGAAAACACGTCGGGGATCTTGCACCGGGGGGGAACGATCCTCGGGTCCTCCCGCACGAATCCGTTCAAGGAGGAGCGCGGCGTCGAGCGGATCAAGGAGAACCTCGCCGAGGAGCGGATCGAGGCGCTGATAGCCGTGGGCGGCGAGGACACACTGGGCGTCGCCGACAAGCTGACCTCCGAGGACGTCAACGTCGTCGGCGTGCCGAAGACGATCGACAACGACCTCAGCGCCACCGACTTCACCTTCGGGTTCCACACTGCGGTGCAGATCTGCACCGACGCGATCGACCGACTCCACTCGACTGCGGAATCGCATAACCGCGTGATCGTGCTCGAGGTCATGGGTCGGCACACGGGGTGGATCGCGACCTATTCGGGCATCGCGGGAGGTGCCGACGTCATCATCGTGCCCGAGAGGCCCTTCGAGGTGGAGGAGGTGTGCGAGCGCATCCGCCACCGGCACAAGAGGGGGCGCAGCTTCTCGATCGTCGTGGTCGCGGAGGGTTCGACCCCGATGGAGGGCGAAGAGGTCACTCAGAACCAGGAGCAGGATCAGTTCGGCCACGTGCGGCTCGGCGGGATCGGCGTGTGGCTGGAGCAGGAGATCGAGCGGCGCACCGGCTACGAGACGCGCGTGACGATACTCGGGCACGTCCAGCGGGGAGGCACTCCGACGGCATTCGATCGCGTGCTCGCGACGCGATTCGGGATCGCGGCGATCGACGCGGTGACCGAGCGCGACTACGGCAGGATGGTCGCGCTCCAGGGAACGGAGATCGTGCGCGTGGGGATCGGAGATGCGGTGGGCGAGCTCAAGACGCTCGATCCCGCCCTCTACGAGACGGCAGAAGTCTTCTTTGGCTGATCCCAACGGCTTCATCGACCTCCGATCGGACACGGTCACCCGGCCCACTCCGGAGATGCGGCGAGCTATGGCCGACGCGGAGGTCGGTGACGACGTCTTCGGTGACGATCCCACCGTCAACGCCTTGCAGGAGCTCTGCGCGGACCTGCTGGGCAAGGAGGCGGGCCTCTTCGTCCCCACCGGCTCGATGGGCAACCAGGTCTCGCTCGGCGCGCTCACTCGCTCGGGCGACGAGGTCGTGTGTGAGACCGGTGCCCACTTCCTTCATTACGAAGGTGGGTCCGTGGCCGCCCATCTCGGGCTGGTGGCGCGCCCGGTGAACGGAACGGCGGGAACGATCACTGCAGATCAGGTATCGCCGCTGATCCGTCCGGGAACCGAGCACAACCCCCGCACCGCCGTTGTGGCGATCGAGAACACCCACAACGGAGCGGGTGGGCGCGTCTTCCCGATCGAGGAGGCGCGCGCGATCGCGAAAGTGTGTCGGGACGCAGAGGTCGCGGTGCATCTAGACGGCGCGCGCATCTTCAACGCACAGGTCGCCACCGGCGTTCCGGCAGGCGACTGGGCCGCCTGCGCCGACACCATCACGTTCTGTTTCTCCAAGGGGCTCGGAGCCCCGATCGGCTCGATGGTGTGCTCGAGCGTCGATGTGATCGCGGAGGCTCGACGTATGAGGAAGCGCTTGGGGGGTGGGATGCGGCAGGTCGGGGTGATAGCGGCTGCGGCGCGCGTCGCGATCGAAACGGGGGTGGAGAGGCTGGCCGAGGATCACGCCCACGCCCGCCGGCTGGCCGAGGGCCTCGCCGAGCTCGACCCCGCTGCGGTGGACCTCGAAGGGGTCGAGACGAACATGGTCTATCTCCAGCTCGGGCCGTTCGGGAAGGCGGGGCCGGAGGTCGCCCGGGCGCTGTACGAGGAGGGTGTGCTCGTCCTGGGGGCCGCCCAAGAGTGGATGCGCCTGGTAACCCATCGGGACGTGTCCGCGGACGACGTTGAGGCGGCCCTTCGCGCTCTCACGAAGGTCCTTACCCCGTAGGAGTTTCCGCCTCCCTGAGCAGGGGAACCATCTCCTTATGGAGATGCTGTTCACCCTGTGCCTGCCCCGAGACGAGGCGAGCGTCCCGGTCGCCCGTCACCTCTGCCGCGGGGCCCTCGGCGGCCTCGGCGTCGCCCCGGACTGCATCTCCGACGTGGAGCTCGCGATCACCGAGGCCTGCACCAACGTGCTCAAGCACACCCAGGGCACCTCGGATGAGTACGAGGTGACCGTCGAGATCAACGGCCATCACTGTGAGATCCGCGTCAAGGACAGGGGGGGCGGCTTCGACCACTCCGGGATGGGTCTGGCGGAGGCGGCCCTCCTCGAAGAGGGTGGGCGGGGGGTCCTGATCATGCGGGCGCTGGCCGACAGCATCGATTTCAGTTCGGAACCCGAGGCGGGCTTCGCCGTCCGCCTTACCAAGAAGCTGCACTCGCGCGACGGCGCGCTGCTCGATCGGCTCGTTCGGGGTTCCTATACTTCTTCTTCTTGAACAAACCCGACGTCGTGGTCGTGGGCGGCGGCGTCATCGGCCTGACCGTCTCGTGGCGCGCCGCCGCAGCCGGATCCTCTGTACTGCTGGCGGACGACTCCCCCGGAAGGGGGGCGTCGTGGATCGCCGCAGGGCTCCTGGCCCCCGTCACCGAGGTTCATTACGGCGAGGAGGCCCTCCTTCAACTCAATCTCGAATCTGCGGCGCGTTACCCGTCGTTCGTCGACGAGCTCGAGGATCTCTCGGG
>JBOGWZ010000205.1:0-3645 GCA_050694075.1 Actinomycetota bacterium
CCCCGTCTACAGCGGAGGTCCGGAGCTCGAAGACGGTGCCGTGCTCGCGCTCGAGGACACGCAGATCCCGGCCGAGCTAGACGACGTCTTCCGGCAGCTCAAGAAGCTCCTCGATGCGATCGAACCGGGCAGGGAGGGGGCACCCGGCGCCCTAGGCAAGCTGATCGTGCAGTTGAACGACACGCTCGCAGATCGGGAACAGCAGCTGAAGGGCACTCTCCTCTACGGAGCGGAGCTGACCGGAACCTTGGCCGACGCCCGCGACGACCTGTCCAACCTGCTCGTCAACCTCGACGGTTTGTTCACGCATCTCGCCACGCGCGCTTCGTCCATAGGAACCCTGAACGTGAACATGGCCACGGTCATGGCGACTCTCGCCGAGAGCCGCGATGACCTCGAGGGGACCCTTGGCAACCTCGCTCGCATGACCGGTGAGGTCGAGCGGGTCGTCCGCGAGCACGGCGACCGGTTGGGAGGGGACCTGAAGCTGGCGGCGCGCATCACCTCGGCCGTCCTGCGGAACCGCGCGTCGGTGGAGGAGTCGCTCGCGTGGCTCCCGATCATGGGCGAGAAGCTCGCCGCCGCCTACCACGGCGGCCGGATCAACTCGACCGACGTACGCGACCACACCTTCGCCGACAAGTGCCACGAGCTCGAGGACCTGCCCGGCCCGGTGAAGGACGTGCTCGAGGACGTCTTCGAGGCATTCTGCGGGAGCCCCCCGCAACAGCGGCAGCGCGCGGCCGAGGCTCCCGTCGAGGTCCCTCTTCCGGATGTGACCGAGGACCTCGACTGCGACGAAGAGGTTCGGAAGGTCAAGAGGCAGCTTCGCCGGATCGAGGAGCTTGGCGTCCCCGACGACGTCAAGGAAGAGCTCCTGAAGCCCTTGAAGCGCAAGCTCCGCCGGTTGTCCAAGGAATGTGAGGAGCTCGCCGATGCGCTCGAGGAGGGCAACCTGCTCGATCAGATCCTCGAGGACGTCGGGGGCATCCCAGAGCTCGACGAGGTGCTAGAGGACACGACCGAGGACGTCGGCGGGCTCACCGGCTCCGCGGCCGGATCGACCGTGGCGCCGCCGCCCGCGCCCGGCTTCTGGGACCGGGTCGGCGGGTGGTTCTCTTCGCTGCTCGGCTTCGTGGGAGGTGGGTCGTGATGCGCGCCCGCTTCCTCGCGTTGGTTCTCGGCGCGGCGCTGACGGCATCGGCCTGCTCGGTGCTCCCGGTCGCGGGAGGGTCGTGCGGCGGAACGGAGCTGATCGCCAAGTTCGAACAGATCGGGGATCTCGTGATCGCGGCCAACGTGCAGTCGTCCGACGTCGAGATAGGTCGCGTCACCGGCATCGACCTAGACGAAGAGAACTGGCAGGCGAAGGTCACGATGTGCATCGACGAAGGAGAGCAGATCCCCGCCGACGTCCTGGCGGTGTCGCGCAGAACCTCGCTCCTTGGTGAGAAGTTCATCGACCTGCGACCCCAGTCTCAGGAGCCGCCCTTCCTCGAGGACGGTGACGTGATCCCCGTAGAGGACACCTCGGAGGCGGTCGAGCTGGAGGACGTCTTCGCCAAGCTCGCGGCCGTGCTGGGGGCCGGCAACCTCGAGCAGATAAACCGCTTCACGACGGCCCAGGCGAACATCCTCCGCAACCACACCGACGAGCTGAAACTCGTTCTCGAGAATCTGCGGCGGTTCACCGACACGCTCGCGTCGCGCAAGGGCGAGATAGCCGCCTCGATCGATTCCCTCGACATCGTGGCAAGAACCATCCTCAACGATTCCGATGTGCTCCAGAGCTTCCTGCGCTCGTTCGCGGATTCCTCCCAGGTACTCGCCGACCAGCGCGATTCGTTGCAGTCATTGCTGTTGTCGCTTGATCGGTTCACGCGCATCAGCGTCCAGCTGCTGAATGAGACGGAGGGCAGTCTCGACCGACAGTTCACCGATCTTCGTCCGGTGCTGCGCACGGTCGTCGCCAACAGCCGGAACGTGGTCCGGACCCTGCGGACGCTGGCGACGTTCACAGACTGGTTCCCGGAAACGATGCCCGGTGACTACCTGCAGCTCGACGTCTGCCAGGCCGAGCCCGAGAGCTTCAACCAGGGAACGAATTGTCCGCAGTCAGTGCGCAACGACGACCCGGACACGGCCGCCTACGAGCGACCGGGCAGCTCGCTCGAGCTGATCCTCCAGGCCCCCCTGAGGGGTGAGGTGTGATGGTCGGCAAAAGCACCAAGGTCAAGATCAACGTCCTCGCCTTCCTGGTGCTGGCCATCGGGCTGATCTACGCGATGGCGACCCAGGTGCTGTCGATCCTCGAGAACCGCTACTCCGTGTATGCCGTCCTTGCCGACGCGGGGGGTGTGTTCACGAACCAAGAGGTGACCTACCGCGGCATCACCGTCGGGCAGGTGGGCAGGATGGAGATCGTCGAGGATGGAGTGAAGCTCCAGCTCCTGATCGACGAGAAGTACCAGATCCCGCGGGTGGGGACCGAGGCGCGCGTGATGTTCAAGAGCGCGGTCGGCGAGCAATTCGTGGATCTCCTTCCGGTGAAGGAAAGCGCCCCCTACTTCGAAAACGGGGACGTCATCCCCAAAGCGCACACGTCGATCCCGGTGAGCACTCAGGAGCTGCTGTCCACGCTCGAGGCGGTTCTGCGTGGCGTTCCACCGGAGGACCTGAAGGGCGCGGTCGACGCACTCGGGATCGGCCTCACCGGCCGCGGTCCCGACATCGCCACGATCATCGAGTCCTCTGCAACGCTTGCAGAGGTGTTCGCGGAGCGAGCCCCCGAGGTGGAGGGACTCCTCAAGAAGGGAACGAAGGTCGGAGCGGCATTCCTGGGCACCCGCCGGGACTTCATCGAGGCGATCCGCAACCTCGTCGTGGTGAGCGACTCGTTGTCGGATAGCAGGGGAAATCTCGAGAAGCTGATGAGAAACTCCAGCCTCACCTCCGACGAGCTCGTCTCGATGATCCGGGAAAATCGCGCCGCGCTGAACGAGTTCATCGTGGAATTTGCCGAGGTGAACGAGCTACAGGCCCAGCACGCCGGCGACCTGTCGCGCCTGTTCAAGCACCTCCCCACCGCGCTCGGCAACGTGAACAAGACCTTCGAACCAAAGACCGGTCTCGTGCGCTTCGGCCTGGTCGACGACGACAACCGCCCGCCGTGCGACTACGGAACCGGGCGACGCTCGGCCGCCAACCGGAGCCCTCGGCTGCCCCGGAAGGAGGCGCATTGCGGAAGAAGGGGTGGGGACTCGTCGTCTTCGACCGCATCAGAGGGCCGAACCGGCTCCGACGATTCCCTGGCCTCACTGTTCGGACAGACGCAGCCGGACCCCACCCCGCGTCTGCCGGCGCGAATGTCCGATTGGTCCTGGGTGCTCGTCTACCTGAACACCTTCTAGACCGCGCCCATCCGTAAACTGTCCCAAATGAAAGTAGAGCAGAGCGCGGTCACGGCATCGTCCAGGCCGACCACGCGTCACAGGCTGCTTCTTCCGATTTTCGTGGCCGCGATCGTCGTGCTCGCCGCGCTCAGCTCGATTCTGGGGCTGCTGCTCGTCCAAGGCCTCGAGTCATCGCCCGAGGGCGTCGACGAGTTCCTGTCGGAGCGTTCGTCCGTCGTTCAAGCGCGCGCAA
>JBOGWZ010000206.1:0-3618 GCA_050694075.1 Actinomycetota bacterium
CTCGAGCGTGGCTGAACGCACACGAGGAACTACCCTCTTCTTCATAGCGGTCGCGCTCGTGCTCGGGATGACCACGTGGTTCTCCGCATCGGCGGTCGTTCCCCAACTCCGCGAGGCATGGGACCTGTCCGACACCGCCGCCGCATGGCTGACCATCGCCGTGCAACTCGGTTTCGTAGTGGGTGCAGTCGTCTCTGCGGTGCTGAGCCTCTCCGACGTATTGTCACCCCAACGCGTGATCATCGCCGGTTGCGTGGGGGCCGCGGGCGTGAACGCGCTGTTGCTCATTGCGGACGGACCGGCGGCCGCAATCCCACTTAGATTTGCCACGGGGTTCTTCCTCGCAGCGGTCTATCCACCGGCGCTGAAGCTGATGTCCACCTGGTACGTCGTCGGGAGAGGTACCGCGCTCGGGATACTCGTAGGTGCGCTCACGCTGGGGTCGGCGACGCCACACCTAGTCAACGGGCTGGGCGGCCTCCAATGGGAAACGGTGATCGCGGCCACATCTCTATTGACGCTCGCCGGCGGCGGGGTCATGTTGGCGGTGAACGAGGGTCCTTATCCTTTCCCACCGGCGACGTTCTCACCCAAACAGTCGCGTCGCGTGTTCTCCAACCGAGGGGTGCTCCTGGCGTCACTTGGTTACTTCGGACATATGTGGGAGCTGTACGCGATGTGGGCGTGGTTCGTCGTTTTCTTCTCGGAGGTCCTCAGCGAGAGCGGATCATCCATCGGCTCCCGCGCCGCCTACGCGACGTTCACGGTTATCGGCATCGGAGCGATCGGCTGCTGGCTCGGGGGGATCCTCGGGGATTCATGGGGCCGCACTCGCACGACCATGGCCGCGATGTCCGTCTCCGGCGCGTGCGCGCTCGCGATCGGCCTGTTGCTCGGGACCTCCGAATGGTTGGTCCTGTTGGTGGGGCTGGTATGGGGGCTGGCCGTCGTGGCCGATTCCGCTCAGTTCTCGACGATGGTGACCGAGCTCGCCGACCAGGCCTACGTGGGGACGGCGCTCACGCTGCAGCTCGCGGTGGGCTTCACGCTTACGGTGGCAACGATCTGGCTGATACCGGAGCTCGAAGACGCCGTCGGGTGGCGGTGGGCGTTCGCGTTTCTGGCCCCCGGCCCCGCTCTGGGGGTCCTGGCCATAGCCGCGCTCAAACGCTCGCCGGAGGCGGCACGGATCGCCGGGGGCCGCGGCTAGGTTCCTTTGGTCGGGAAGGGGGGATTTGAACCCCCGACCTCTGCGTCCCGAACGCAGCGCGCTGCCAAACTGCGCCACTTCCCGAGCGGGTCCAAGAATACGCAATGACCCGGCCCCCTCACGTCGCGCCTTTGTGGGGAATTCCACGGGGCGAAAGGTGCCTCCGTGCACCACAAAGGGGGGCTTTAGTGGGAACGCAGGCGGAGCAGCGTTGCTTCCGGTGGGCAGTTGAAACGGAGCGGCGAGTATCGACCGGTGCCGAGTCCTGGGCTGACGTGGAGCCACGTCTCACCGATCCGGTGCAGCCCGCCCGCCAGCGCCGCCGGAAGCGCGCAGTTCGTTACCACGGCCCCCATCCCCGGGATCCTCACCTGGCCCCCGTGGGTGTGGCCGGCGAGCACGAGGTCGTACCCGGCAAGCGCCCACTCCGAGACCACGTCGGGCGTGTGGACGACCCCGATCGCGAGCATGTCCGAGCCTCCTCGTTCGATGTGCTCCGTCCGGTGCCGGCCGAGATACGGGTCGTCCAGCCCGGTCACGCGGACGTCTCCCGCGGCCCTGGACAGGATCTCGGTGCGGTTGGTGAGCGACCGCCATCCTTTGGCGACGAGGCCCTCCTCGAGCTCGGTTGTGCGGGCGCGGGGGGCCTTCACCGGACGGGGGCCGGTGAAGTACTTGAGGTAGGAGCCGAAGCGCGGCACGTAGTAGTCGTGGCTCCCCAGCACGTAGAAGCGTCCTAGGCGGGCCTCGAGCCGGGCCAGGGCGGCGACCGCCGGCTCGATCCCCTCGTTGGCCCCGATCAGGTCGCCGGTAGCCACGACGAGATCGGGGACGTCCCCCAGCCTCTCCGGCAGGGCCTCGAGGAACCGTCGTAGGCGCCGGTCCCTACCCCCCATGTGGAGGTCGGAGACTTGCAGGATGCTGAGCTCATCTAGCCCCCGCCCGACCGGCACGTCCAGCTCTGCCAGCCGATAGCGGTAGGGCTCGTACAGCGCGTATGCGGCGGCGCCCACCAGAGCGAGCGCCCCGAGAGGCAATGGTCGCACGACGCTATTGTCCCGCCGCCGATGTCGGCATACTGAACGCCGTGAGACTCACCCTGCGCCGCAAGATCACCGGGGGCTTCGGCCTCCTGATCGCGCTGATCGTTCTTCTCGGCTGGGTGACGCTGTCGCTTTTCGGATCGACGCGCAGCCTCCAGCGCAAGGTCTTCGACGAGGCGATCCCCGGACTCATCGCGGTCGACGAGATCGTTCGGAGCTACACCGCGCAATCGGCCGCGGTGCGGGGCTTTCTCAGCCAGAGCACCCAGCCGTCCTTGCTCGAGCAGTACCGCTCCGAGGTCGGCACCTCGCGTTTCTGGGAGAACGAGGCAAGGCGGCTGTTCACCGAGCCACGAGAGGAGGACCTCCTCGAGCAGCTCACCGAGGCGGGCGGGCGCTTCCACGCGCTCGTCGATCGGGACGTGGTCCCACTGGTCGAGGCGGGGGAACGGTCGCGCGCCGTCGAGCTTCTGGGGCGCGAGGGCACGCCCCTGATATCCGAGATCGAGACCGTCGGCAAGACGCTGCGCGACGAACAACGGGACGCGCTCGTTGCGAGCGAGAACGAGGTGCGCACCGCGTCCAACCAGACCGTCGTGATCCTGCTGCTCGTGACCGCCGGCGTGCTCGCGATCGGCATCGCCGTCGCATGGCTCCTCCCCCGCCAGCTCGAACTCAACCTGTCGCGCCTCGTCGAGGCCGCGCGCGCGATCGGACGAGGGGATCTGAACCAGGAAGTCGAGATCCAATCGGGTGACGAGGTCGAAGAGCTCGCGGCGCGCTTCACCGAGATGCAGTCGGGACTCAAGCGACTCCAACAGCTCGCGCTCCAGGACCGCGAGCTTGAGATCGCCGCGACGATCCAACGCAACCTTCTGCAGCGATCGCTGCCCGAGACTCCGGGGCTGCGCGTCACCCCGGTGCAGCGCCAGGCGAACCTCGTCGGAGGTGATTGGTACGACGTGGACCTCTCGGGTGGTTCGGTGACGATCGCCGTCGGTGACGCGTCGGGCAAGGGCATCGCCGCGGCGTTGATGGCGACGGTGGTGCTGTCGGTGTTGCGCGCCGAGCGGCGCACCGGCTCTCCGGCGAAGCGCGTGGTGACGCGCGTGAACGAGGCTTTGCGCGAAGCGACCGATCCCGGTTCGTTCACCACGCTCGTATACGCGATGGTGGACGTCGCTACCGGCAAGGTTTCGTGGCTCAACATGGGTCACCCCGCGCCGTTCCTCTTGCAGGGCCGGGTCGCGCGGCGCCGCGGCGGTCGGGGCTACTACCTCGAAGGCCCGCGCAACCGCGCCATAGGTTGGTACGAGAGTCCCGGGTTGAACGAGGCGCTTGTCCAGCTCGAGCCCGGCGACCGTG
>JBOGWZ010000207.1:0-3589 GCA_050694075.1 Actinomycetota bacterium
CGTGCTGGAGCGAGTGGGTCTCACGGACCGCGCCGGCTCCCTGGTCAAGACCTATTCGCTCGGGATGCGGCAACGGCTCGGCATCGCGGCGGCGCTGTTGAAGGATCCCGACGTCCTGATCCTCGACGAGCCGGCGAACGGCCTCGACCCCGCGGGCATCGTGGAGGTGCGCCAGTTGCTGCGAGGTCTCGGCGAGGAGGGGCGGACCGTGTTCGTTTCGAGTCACATCCTCAACGAGGTGCAGCAGACCTGTGACCGGGTCGCGATCCTGGCGCGCGGAAGATGCGTCGCGTCGGGGGCCGTCGACGAGGTGCTGTCGAACGGACGCTCTCGCGGCGTGATCGTGCGGGTCCCCGAAGCGGAGCGCGCCCTCGACGTGCTCACGAGGGCGGGGATGACCGCAGGGTCCGACAACGGCTATCTCCGAGTGCAGCTCGCGCCGGCCGAGGCGGGGCGCATCACGCGCACGCTGGCGGCGGCCGGTCTCTATGTGACCGAGCTGAGGCCGGACAAGGTCGACCTCGAAACCGTGTTCCTCGAGCTCACGAGCGATCCCGAGGTGGCGGCGGCATGAGAACCTTGGTCAACATCGAGATCCGGCGCATGATGTCGCGCCGACTGCTCAGGTTCCTCGTCGGGCTTGCCCTTCTCGGCATCCTGGCTGCTGGCGTGATCGTTTTCGTCGTGTCACACCACAACGATCCGGGCGACCTCGCACGGGCCCAGGTGGTCCGTGAACAGCAGATGGAGCAGTGCCTCGCGGGTGAGATCGGGCCCTCGGAGCAGGAATGCCCCGAGTGCTTCGTCGACCACGCGCAGTTCTGCGCGAACGAGGTCGTACCTCAGGTGAAGGACTCTCGCTTCCACCTCACCGCTGTGAGCGAGGTGTCGATGGGACTGAGTGTCCCCGCCCTCATCCTGGCGTGGCTATTGGGAGCGTCCGCGGTCGGCGCGGAGTGGCACAACCGGACGGTCACGACCACGCTGACGTGGGAGCCCCGCCGGACGAGAGTGCTCGCGGCTAAGGCGGTCGGTGCGTCGATCGTGATGTTCGTCCTGACGGTCACGCTCCTCGCGGTCCTCGCGGCTGCGCTCTATCCGGCGGCAGCGATCCGAGGCACCACGATGGGGGTCGATGCTGCCTGGTGGGGCGAGTTTGCGGAGATCGTCATGCGCGCAGGCGCTCTCTCCGCAGTGGCGGCCGCGATGGGTCTTGCGATCGCCACCATTGGGCGCAACACGGCCGCAGCGGTGGGCGCCGGTTTCGTCTACATAGCGATCGTGGAGTCGCTCGTCCGCGGCTACAAGCCCGCGTGGACCCGCTGGTTGATCGGCGACAACGCGGCGACGTTCGTGTTCGGTCCCAATGAGGTGGGCCTAATCGGGCGCGGCCGGGGCGGTGCGGTGTTGTTGCTCGGGATGTACGCGCTGATTCTGCTGGCGGCCGCCTCGATCGTGTTCGCTCGCAGAGACGTCAACTAACCGATCCCGGGGTGTGGCCGCGCCGGCACCCAGCCCGCGACCACGGTTCCCTGCCCGAGCGCCGAGTCCACTCGGAGCTCCCCGCCGAGCGCGGCCGCCCGGTCGGCCATGTTCTGCAGCCCCGAGCCGAACGGGGTGGCGCTTGTGTCGAAGCCTCCTCCCTCGTCGGCGATCGTGAACGCCAGGAGCTCTCCCTCCTGGGTCAGTTGCACTCTCACCGCCGCCCCCGCCGCGTACTTGGCGGCGTTCTGGATCGCCTCGAGGCAGCAGAAGTAGACGGCAGCCTCGACCTCGGGGTCGTATCGCCCGACACTGTCCGCGTGCACCGTGATGGGATTCGGACCTCGGCGCGCCTGCGCCTGTAGCGCGACGACGAGGCCGCGATCCACCAGGATCGGAGGATAGATCCCTCGCGCCAGGTCGCGAACGGTCTGGAGCGCGTCCTGAGTATCGCCGTGTAGCTCATCGAGGAGAGCGCGCGCCCTTTCTGAGTCCTGTCGCGCTAGGTCCTGTGCCAGCCGGAGCTTCATCGCAAGTGTCACAAGATGTTGTTGGGCCCCGTCGTGGATGTCGCGCTCGATCCGCCGGCGTTCCGCGTCCTGTGCCGCAACGATCCGCTGCCGCGACGCCTGCAACTCATCGAGCCTCGCTCGCAACTCCGCACCGAGTTGGGTGTTGCGAAGCAGCAGGCCGGCCTGCGCGGCCACGTCGGTCAGCAGTTTCTCCTCGACGGGCCCCAGTGATTCGCCCGCGGGCATGAGGACGGCGAGCGCGCCGAGGAGCTCCCCCTGATGGCGCACCGCGACGACGCGGTCGGCGCCCTCGATCTCGAAGGCCTCCCCATCGTCCGCGATGGGGACCGAGGCCGGGCTCTCCGACGTCGGCCACGAGGCCGACCGGATCAGATGAGTCCCAATCCTCAACCACACTTGTGCGCGCTTCGCCCCCGTCCCCTCGCCGACCATCCGAGCCATCTGGGGCAGCACCTCCTCGACGTCGTAGGTATCTGCGGCCCGCTCGGAGAATCGAGCGAGGACTTCGTAGGGTGTGGCCCGTTTTCCGTAAATGAGACGGTTGGCGAGACCCTGCGCGCGCTGACGGATCGGCTGGAATGCCATCGCGACCAACAGGATGACCACGATGGATAGTCCGACGTTCAATTCGGCCTGCGCGCCGAGGAGGGTACCGATACCGATCACCACGCCCGCATACACGGCGGTGATGAAACCGGCGAGGACCGTGTAGACGAGCGTGCGGTTGACGAATCGGTCGATGTCCCACAGCTTGAACCGGATCAAGCCGAAGAACAGCGCTATCGGAATGACGATGAACACGATGCCGAACGCGCGGAACGACAGCGTGGCGAGACCCTGCCCGGAGAAGAGCTCCCCGATGAAGACCGGGCCCTGTGGGTTCGGTTCCCCGGGCTCGGCGAAGGCAAGCGTCCTGTAGATCGAAACATTGTGCGCGTCGGCGTCCTTGTTCGTGAAACGGATCGTCACCTCTTCGTCGGGCGGCAAGACGATGCGATCCTTGTCGAACTCGATGTTCTCGGCCGTCATCCGTACGAAGCGATCGTCGGCGGACTCATCCACGATCGCGGTCCCCACCATGTCCAGATGGGGGTCGCACACGAACACGTAAGTGCCGGGAGTGGGGGAAGTGAACTCGTAGTCGCGAGTCGTCTGCTGGAAAGCAGGGTTAGTTCCGGTCAGCCACACTGTTACGGCAACGATCCCCGACGCGGCGGCGAGCGCGAGGGCGAGCGCGAGCAACAGCGAGCGGGAGCGCTGGCGATCCTCGGTGGTCGAGGCGCGCCGGTACCGATACACCTGCGCGCTGACGCCGGCGATGGGAGTGAGGATGCCGAAGAGGACGACCAGACCCGTCGTGTGATCCTCCACCGTGAGCGGAGACAGCACGCCGGCGGTGAGGCCGACGAACAGCAACAGCGGGACGCGGCGGCGCGCCGCGAGGGTCCCGTCCGGGAACAGGAGCAGCCCGAGCATGTAGCACACGCCCGACAGGACGTGCGTCCCGTTGTGCCACAACTCGACGGAGTCGAGCCAGCCGCGCGGAACGACCTGACGGGCGGAGTGGCCCTGGA
>JBOGWZ010000208.1:0-3579 GCA_050694075.1 Actinomycetota bacterium
CGGACGACCACTCGCTCGAGTTCGTGGCGCGCCCCCCGCTGCTCGGGGGGAGCCGCCCGGGTGCTCATCTGGGGAGTTCCCCTTCCCGATGTTGGCGCGTTCGAGTGTTGATGTTTCATCCATAGTAGCGCAGCCGACCTGCGTTCCGGCGCGAAACAGCAGGTCAAACAGGGAAGATCTTCGCGGCGAGAACGTCGGAGGCGGCCACCGTGACGGTGTCCCCGCGTCGCGTGATGATCTGCAGCGACTGGGCCCCCGAATCGCCCTCAGATACCGACTTCAGGACCCCGATCGCCTCCGAGAAAGGGTGCTCGGGGTCTCCTCGCAGCGCGAAGCGGAGCGAGATCTTGCGGCCGAGGTAGGGCTTCCAGTCGGCGGGGGGCTCAGGCACTTGCCCTCAGCAAGGTGAGCAACCTGGGAGCGTTGCCGCTACTCGCCGCCGCCTCTCTCTTCGGCGGGGGCGAACGGGCTCTCCATCGCACCGCCCGAGGCGTCCGGGTTCTCCTCGAACCAGACCTCGTTCTTCGCCGTGTACTCGGTCCACTCCGATGGGACGCTGTCCGCCGGGTAGATCGCGTCGACGGGGCACGCCGGGAGGCAGGCGTCGCAGTCGACGCACTCCTCGGGATGGATGTAGAGCTGGTCCTCCCCCTCGTAGATGCAGTCCACCGGACACTCATCGACGCACGCTCTGTCCTTTACGCCGATGCAGGGCTCGGCGATCACGTACGTCATGGTGATCGTCCTCCTGACGTGTCGTTGGGCTCCGCGGCCATGATACCGATGGGAGCGCCGCCCGCCGCGCCGCCGTTGTGCGCTTGTGCATCAGACCGAGCCCCGCCGCTAGACACCGGTCGCCTCCCTTCGAAGGTACGAATACGCCCCGGTGCGGCGGGCGACCGCGATCGCGAGGTCCGGCGAGAGGGCATGGACGACGTCTGCGATCTTCACGAAGGCGGGAGCGATGACGACCTCGGCCCGGTTCTTCTCGATCGACTTGACGACCTCCTCGGCCACCCTCTGCGGCGTGCACAAGCCGAGGTTGCGCGGTGGCCTTCCGGCGTGACCCTCGCGCTCGGCGAACATCCCTTCACCGGTGACGTAGCCGGGGCACACAACCGAAACCTCGACTCCGCGAGGCGCGAGCTCCGCTCGAAGCCCCCAGGAGAAGCCCACGAGGCCGTGCTTCGTCCCCGAGTACACGACCCCGTAGGGACGCGCCGCCTTGCCGGCAGCCGACGCGATGTTGCAGATGTGGCCGCGACCTCGGGCGACCATGATCGGGACCACGAGTCGGGCGAGTGTGATGGGCCCTATCAGGTTGGTGGCGACGGTGGACTCGATGTCATCGAGATCGAGCTCCGCGAAGTGACCGACGCACTCGATGCCCGCGTTGTTGATCAGCACGTCCGGGGGGCCGAGCTCTTCCTGAGTGCGCGCGACAAGCTGCTCGAGGTCTGCCCTGCTCGTGACGTCCGTCGGAACCGTGATCGCGTCCCCACCGGACGCGCGCACGCGCTCGGCCGTCTCCTCGAGTAAATCCTTCGAGCGCGCCGCGAGGGCGAGGCGAGCACCCTTGCGAGCAAGAGCCTCGGCCACGCGCACGCCGATACCGCGCGACGCTCCGGTGAGCATCACTACCGTTCCTCTAAGTTCCACCTACCCCTCCTTTTTCGGGGGGAACCCCGGCGCCAAGGCGCCTCACTGGTCCCCCTACCCCCCCTCCTTTGCCAGACGCTCGGCGGTCCTGAGCGCGAACGCCATGATCGTCATCTGCGGGTTGACGCCGACACACGACGGGAACGTGCTCGCGTCGGCGACCCACAGGTTATCGACCTCGTGGTGCCTTCCGTAAGCGTCGACCACGGATCGCTCGGGGTCCGCCCCCATGCGCACGGTGCCCATCGGGTGAAACGCGCTGAGGCGCAGATGCTCGGGCCGGGCCCGACGCTCGCGAATCTGCGCGAGGTCCTCACGCGCGGTTACCGCGTCGATGCCCGGAAGGCCCGGGTACACGCTCTTCGCTCCTGCCGCCAACAGGATCTCGGCCGCGACCGCAACGCCGACGTACATGCGGCGGCAATCCAACTCGTTGAGCCGGTAGCCGACGACCACCTGGCCCCCCGGCAACCTTCGGACCCGGCCCTTGGACGTGTCGGACACGTAGAAGCCGAGCGTCGCAAGCCGTGAGAAGTCCTTGAGCTCCTCCATCGCCCGCGCCCCGATCCCGGGGATCGATCCCGCCCCGATCCCCGGGACGGTCGTCGTCGCCTCGAACATCACCTCGTGCGTGTCGAACAGCGCGTCGATGTAGTAACTCTGCAGCGTCCCCTTCCAGAAGACGTCGTCGTCGTCGAACAGCCCGCCGACGCCGGTGGCGGGATGGATGCGGAGGTTGCGGCCGGTCTGGGCCGAGGGATCCGGGACCCCGGACGCCTGCAGGAGCGCCGGAGAGTGGATCGCCCCGGCACACACCACGACGTGCTTGGCGTCCACGCAGAGACGACCGCGCCGCCCGTCACCATTAGGTGACAACAGTGTCGCTTTGACACCGCGGGCGTGACTGCCGTCCATCACGATGCGATCTACTCTGCAGCGGGCGTAGATGCGGGCCCCCGAACGGTACGCCCGCGGCAGATAGGTGATGTGCATCGCCTGCTTCGCGTTCGTGGGGCACCCGAAGGCGCATTGGCCGCACCCGTGGCAGTCGGCGATGTTTCGTAGGAGCGGGCCTCCCGACATGCCGAGCGCGACCGCGCCCTCGTGAGCAACCCGCCCGTTGGGGCCGAGCACTTCCCAGGGCACCGGCCGAACGTTGAGAAAGTCCTCCAACTCCTCGAAGTAGCGCGCCATCGCGTCGGACGAAGCTCCCTCGACCCCGTACTCAGACGCCCATCGCGCCAGCACGCGGTCGGGGGCCCGGAAGCACGTTCCGGAGTTGACGACCGTGGTTCCTCCGACGGCTCGCCCCAGCGGAAGGGGGATCGGCGGACGGCCCCACACCTGCGTGGTCCCGTTGTCGCGGCAGAAGCGCTGGAAGCGGTCGAAGACCGGGCCCTGGAAGTCTCGCTCCGCCGATACCTGGGGGCCCTCCTCGAGCACTATGACGTCGAGGCCGGACTCCGCGAGACTGCTCGCGACCACGGCCCCTCCCGCGCCGGAGCCGACGACGACCACGTCGCAGGTCTCGCGATGCCCGTCGGTGAGCTCCGGCCACGAGCGCGTCTCGAGCGTCGTGTCGCGCGGGGCGAATTCCGTCTTCGAGACGAGCTCTAGAGGGATCGCGCCGGAGTCGCTTGCGGGGCCCTCTCGGTGATAGTCACGCGGCTCGAGAGCATCGGGGATCGGACGGGCCTGTCCCCCGACGACGCGCGCCGCGCCGTGCACCTCGTCGTCGCGCCGGCACCGGTAGTCGTAGCCCAGCGCGTCCTCGACCTCGGGGGTCGCGGCCCACGTCAGGTACAGGAGCTGTTTCAACGCGGCAACGTGCAGGCGTCGGAAAGCGATCCGCGATCGGTAGCACGTCTCCACCCAGTCGCTCTGCGCGCCGTGATCAAGTCTCGAGAAGGTCCGGAGATG
>JBOGWZ010000209.1:0-3574 GCA_050694075.1 Actinomycetota bacterium
CATCGGATGCGGCCGCCACCACCACGAGCGATGCGCTGCCGAGATCGGGCACCAGGTGTTTCGTTCCGTGCAGGGTCCACGCGTCGCCCGATCCGCGCGCCTGGACCGAGAACTCGTTTCCGGTCAGCGACGAGGTGCCTTCGGGCTCGGCCCACGCGAGCGTCGCAGCAGCCTCGCCGGACGCGACGCGCCGCAGCAGATCCGGGGCGCGCTCGAGCGCCGGCAGCGCGAGCGCAACGGTCGAGAAGTAGGGGCCCGGGTACAGGGCGTAGCCGAGCTCCTCGAATAGCACCGCCTCGTCCAGGAAAGTCATGCCGGCCCCGCCGGCCTCCTCCGAGGCAGACAGGCCGATCCACCCGAGCTCGGCCATCTCGCGCCACGACTTCTCGTCCCAGCGCTCGTCGGAGTCGGCGAGCTTCGCGAGACGATCGGGCGGGAACTTGTCGGCGAGGAAACTCCGCGCCTGACCTCGGAGCATCTCCTGTTCTTCGGAGAAGGCGAAGTCCATGGCCGAAAAGACTAAAGGAGGAACCGGGGATGGCCTTCAAGAGGAGCCGGAGATAGGTCGATACCCCCTCAGGTCGGACACCAAGGGGAAGCGAAGGCATGGAACAGCCGATACAGCGCGACGGCAAGTGGTGGCACCCAAGCCCGGATGGGACGTGGATGGTGTGGGACGAGACCGCCCGAGAATGGCGTCCGGCGCCCGCGGCCCCTCCCCCTCCGCCCCCACCTCCCGGACTGCCCGAGGCGTCGCCGCGACCCTCCGTCTACCAAACGCCGTCCGTGGGGAGGTCAACCTCGCTTCCGACGAGACCTCTTGCGCTGCTCGCGGCGGGGATCGTCGTCGTGGCCACGGCGGCGGCGTTCACGGTGTTCCGAGGACCGTCCGAGCCCGCGGAAGCTCCCGCGCTGAAGAGCGACGCGCAACAGAATGGATCCGTCGGCTCCACGCAAAGGCTCTCGCAGAAGCGTTTCGTCAATAGGGCCGACGCGATGTGCGTCGCGGCGTCGCGTCGCGTTAGGGCTCTCGGGCGACCGACCACGCCGGGAGAGCTGGCCGCGTTCCTGGCCGACACGATGAAGATCGGACGGCGCTACCTCGGACGGCTCGAGGCGCTCGGGGCACCGCCCAAGGGCGCGGAGACCTGGTCCGACTACATGGACATGAACAGACAAGCGATCGGGCTCGTCGACCGGCTGAAGGGCGACGTGGAGGCGAAGGACGTCGCGGATCTCGCAACGCGCTTCACGGAGATCCAGGCTCTCGGAGGCCAGGCCCAGCGCCTCGAGCGAGGCTACGGCCTAACACGCTGCGCGCGCACGAGCGCCTAGCCCCACTCCCAAACCGAAGGGACGCTCGCAACATCCCCTTGCGGGCCCTCGGGCAGACGCGAGCGAAGAGGGGCGAGGAGGACGCACACCGAAGTTGGCGAGGAGGACGCACCCCCCGACCGACGACTAAAAAAATGTCTTAGAGGAGGGAGTGGGGGTGCGTCCCCCGGAGCCACCGATTACGTGACCGGCGCAGCCCACTAACGACCTCGAGGAAGACCGAGGACCCGCTCGGCGATGATGTTGCGCAGGATCTCCGAGGTGCCGGCTTCGATGGTGTTCCCGCGCGACCTCAGTTGCTGGTACTGCCAGTAGCCGGCCCAGGTCGAGTCCTCGCCGTCGAGCTGGGATAGCGGGCCGAGCATCTCGAGCCCGAGCTTGTTCAGGCGCTGGTGGCTTTCCGACCAATGGAGCTTGGCGATCGAGCCCTCGGGACCCGGGACGCCGGTCTTCACCAGTGTGGTGAGCGCGCGGTAGTTCGTGAACTTCAGTGCCTGCAGCTCGATCCACGACTGTGCGAGACGGTCGCGCACCAGCGGATCGTCGTAGGCCTTCACCTCCTTCGCCAGGGCGATCAGCTTTCGCATCGCGACCTCCAAGCGAGCGGTGAGCGCAAAGCCGAGCGTGCCTCGCTCATGGAGAAGCGTGGTCATCGCGACCTTCCACCCCTGGCCGATCTCGCCGCACACGTTCTCGACCGGAACGCGGACGTCGTTGAAGAAGATCTCGTTGAACTCGGGGTCCCCGGTGATCTGCACCAGCGGCCGAACCTCGACGCTGGGGGAATGCATGTCAACCAAGAGATAGGTCAGGCCCTGGTGCTTGGGGGCCTTCGGCTCCGTGCGGACGACGAGGATGCACCAGTCCGCGATGTGAGCGAAGCTCGACCACACCTTCTGTCCGTTGACCACGAACTGGTCACCGTCGCGCTCGGCCTTGGTGCGGAGGCTCCCCAGGTCGGAGCCGGCCCCCGGCTCGGAGAAGCCCTGGCACCACACGTCCTCTCCCGACAGGATCTTCGAGAGGTGTTTCGCCTTCTGCTCGTCGGAGCCGTGGGCGATGATCGTCGGACCCGCCATCCCGAGCCCGATGACCCCGATGTGCTCGGGGGTCTCGGCCCGGGCACTCTCCTCGAGGAAGATCGCCTGATGGGTGTAGGGGGCGCCGGCCCCCCCGTGCTCCTCGGGCCAGGTCAGCCCCGCGTACCCCGCCTCATAGAGCTTCCTCGCCCACTCACGCTGAATCTTCTCGTCGGTGCGACCGGCCTTGTGAGGGCGGTCCCGCCACCCCTCGGGGAGGTTCTCCTCTATCCACGCGCGCAGCTCCTTGCGGAAGGAGGCCTCTTCGGGGGAGTCCCGGAAGTCCACGCCGGGCATCTTAGCCGCAGGGCAGGAACGGACAGCTGACCAGGCGAATACTCTCCGTTACCGGGGATAGTCTTGGCGACTCCCGGGCAAAAACGCACGCGACAACCGAGACCAGGCGGTGGGATGGGCGCTCCGGAGACAGAGATAAGCGTCAAAGAGCTGACCAAGTCCTTCGGCGCGCAGACCGTGCTCGAAGACATCACCTTCGACATCCCCAAGTCCAAGATCACGCTGATCCTCGGCCCGTCCGGCACCGGCAAGAGCGTCTTCCTCAAGCACCTCGTGGGACTGCTCAAGCCGGACAGGGGGGAGATCTGGATCGGCGACAAGAACGTGCCGGCGCTGTCGGAAAAGGAGCTCTACGAGGTACGGCGCAAGTTCGGCGTCCTTTTCCAGGACGGGGCGCTCTTCGGCTCGATGAACATCTACGACAACGTCGCGTTCCCCCTGCGTCAGCACACGAGGAAATCCGAGAAGGACATCGCGGACATCGTCAACGACAAGCTGCAAATGGTCGGACTCGGAGGAGCCGAGAAGAAGCTTCCGGGCGAGATCTCGGGGGGCATGAAGAAGCGGGCCGGTCTAGCGCGTGCCTTAGTGCTCGATCCCGAGATCGTGTTGTTCGACGAGCCCGACTCCGGTCTCGACCCGGTGCGCACGGCGTTCCTCAACGAGTTGATCCTCGATCTCAACCGCCAGCTGAACGCGACGTTCCTAGTCGTGACCCACGACATCGCCACAGCCCGGCGGGTGGCCGACTTCATCGGGATGCTGTACCGGCGCAACCTCGTGAAGTTCGGTCCGTCGCGTGAGATGTTCGATTCCGAGATCCCCGTTGTGCGTCAGTTCCTGTCGGGGGACACGGAGGGACC
>JBOGWZ010000210.1:0-3573 GCA_050694075.1 Actinomycetota bacterium
CCACACTCATCGGGGCCGTCGCGGGATGGACGTGGCGCCGCAGCGCGGCTCCCGGCGTGACGCCCCAGCGCGTCCTTCTTCTCCTCGCGCTGTCGCTGATCGTCGCCGAATTGGGGTATCTCGCCACTCGAGAACTCGGAGGGAACCTGGACCCACACACGTTCGTGCTCGCCCTGGCGTGGTCGGCGCAGGCCTGGGGATCTATTTCCTGCGGGAAACGCGATGAGAAGGCATGTTCCCGGAATCGTGCTGCTCGTTTTCTTTCTCTACGCGGTCATCTACCTGCTGCCGAACCTACGGGCCCCGAGAGGCAACGAAGGAGTGGCGCAAGGAATCCCGAACCCGGATCGCGTCTACGACCCCGTTGAGACAGGCAAGAGACTGCCCGACGGGTTCCATCAGATTCTAGGCCGCGACGACATCCGCCCCATCTACGCTCCGAGGTTCGTCTCCGCGCACGCGGCCGGTCACGAGGACGGCACGCTCGTCCTGGGGGTCGCGCTGAATGGGGAGGCGCACGCGTATCCGATCAACGTCCTCAACTGGCGCGAGATGATCATCGACGAGGTTGGAGGCGTGCCGATCCTTGCCACCTGGTGACCTCTGTGCGCCACGGCGATGGTCCATCGCCGCGAACTGAACGGAAAGGAGATCGTCTTAGGCAACCACGGGGCCCTCTATAAGGACGCCATGACCTGGTGGGACCATGACACCGGCAGCGTTTGGAGCCAGCCGCTCGGTCAGGCCATCCTCGGTCCCCTCAAGGGCGAGCGCCTCGAGCTACTTCCCTCGACGCTCACGCCGTGGCGTTCGTGGCGAGGGGCACACCCGGAGACGCTCGCGCTCGATTTCGAGGACGGCTCCGCCGGCTTCGAGCTCGAGGACATGTTGATTGCGGTCGAGTTGAACGACGACGCGATCGGTTACAGCGTACCGCTTGCTCGCGAGCGGGGCCCGTGAACGACGTCGCTGGCGGCGTGCCGATCGCAGTCGTGTTCGATCCGCGCGACCCGCAGCGCTGGGCGGTGTTCTCGCGCGAGGTTGCCCACCGAGACCGGTGTAGCGGACGACCGCCGCCACCGTGTCCTCAGACGCGATGAACTCCTCCGGCGAAACCTCGAAGTTCGGGATGTCCTCGACGAGCGGGCCAAAGACCTTCTCGGCTACCGCCTCCCGAGTGCGGTACAGGCCCCCGTACGGCATGCCTTCAGCCTCGTACCACTCGAGCTCGTCTGACAACGCCCCGAGCACCGCTCGTACGTCGCCGCGCCTGAAGGCCTCGTAAACGCCCCTGACTATCTCGACGCTTCTCTCCCCCACGACCTTCCTCCTTCGTCGTGTCGTTGCTTCCCTTCTTAACTGCGCGTGCGGGCGACCACGAGCAGGTACTCGTAGTGGAGCTCCGCTGGACCTTCGGGCGGGCCCTGATTCGCCCCCGCGACGAATTCCAGGAAGTCCCGGTCGAGCGCTGCGGCCCGCTCGGGCTCCCCGGCGAGGCTTGCGTAGATCGCGATCACGGGCCCGAAGGTCACCTTGACGAAGTCGCGATAGCCGCTCGGACTGTCGGCCCTCTCAACGTAGGTCCTGCGCGTCATCTCCAGCGACTCCAACCGGTCGCCGAACAGCTCCCGGACGTGCTCCTCGCTACCCCACATCAGCGGAGGCAGCGCTCCGGGTGGCGGGGGCGGCGCGTACGGCGCGAGGGCACCGAAGAAACCGGCGGCCAGACCCTCGGGGGTGAAGTTGAGCATCCCGATGGTGCCCCCGGGCCGGCAAACCCGCACGAGCTCGTCGGCCACAGACCGGTGGTTGGGGGCGAAAATCGCTCCGAACGAGGAAGTCACCACGTCGAACTCGGAGTCGCCGAAGGGGAGATCCTCTGCATCGGCCTCGACCCACTCGAGCTCCATCCCGTGAGCCCTGGCTTCGCGGCGGCCCGCCTCGAAGTTCTCCGGCGTGAGATCCGAGGCCACGACCTCGGCCCCGGCCTCAGCGGCGCGGATCGCGGTGTTTCCCGTCCCCGCGGCGACGTCGAGCACGCGCTGCCCGGTCGAAATCCCGCACGCGTTCACGAGGACCGGTCCAAGCTCCCAGACAGTCTCGAGCGCGAACCTGTGATAGTCGCCGAGCGCCCAAGCGGCTCGCGTGGCGGCCTTGAGCTCCCGGTCGGGGTCCATCTTCGCCTGTGCGTCTGAAGCCTTCGGCGTAGTTGTGTGTTCGGCCATCGTTCTCCTCCGCTCTCGTCGACGCCTCGACGCGTCGGAGAGGGCGACCACCCTCTCCGCGGCCGCCTCGCGCCGCATTCCGACTTCGTCGATCCGCGCCAGGGCTGCCACCTCTGCCATCAATCGCATCGACGCGGGTCGACGTTTCATGGCAGCGAAGGTAGTTCGGAGGCGGTCCCCTCAACTTCGCCAGAACCGACCATCTTTCGGCTGGGTCGAAGCTAGCCAGGTCTGGCTATACGTCCGCGTCCTCAAGCACGCCCGAACGCACTACGTACGCGGCGGCGGCCGTCCGCGAGGGGAGGTCGAGCTTTCGAAGGATGTTGGTGACGTGGCGATGGACAGTGTGCTCGCTCACCACCAGCCGCTCGGCGATCTGCCGGTTCGTGAGCCCCTCGGCGAGGTGTCCGAGCACCTCGCGCTCGCGCGCAGTGACCTTCGGCAGGCGAGAGCTGTCACCTCCGCGGATCGGACCATCGAGCAGCCGGCGCGCGCGGTCCGCCTCAGCGTCGGCCCCGAGCTCGACCAGGCGATCCCGAGCCGCAACCACCTCGCGCTCGGCCACATCGGTACGACCCAGCGCGGTCAGGCTCGTGGCAAGCTCGATCCTCACCTGCGATGACTCGAAGGGCGCGCCGCTGCGTTCGAAACAGTCCAGAGCGTCTTCCAGAAGCGGCCGGGCTCGCTCATGATCTCCCCCTGCGACCGCCAGGATCCCCTCCGCCAGATCGGTGAAGGCTCTAAGCGGCGCCGTCCCCACCAACCGCTCGATCCCCCT
The DNA here is from genome assembly GCA_050694075.1 of Actinomycetota bacterium. Lineage (GTDB taxonomy): Bacteria > Actinomycetota > CADDZG01 > CADDZG01 > WHSQ01 > JBOGWZ01. The sequence goes on from JBOGWZ010000210.1 coordinate 3,004, forward strand.
GAGCACGGCGAGGGCCGCGGCAGCCTCCTCGAGCTCACCGCGTGCGACGTGAGCGCGAACGAGCAACTCCAGCACGGGAGCGCGGTCCAACTTGCGCTCCTCGGGGATCTGGCGCAACAGCTTGTCGCCAAGCTCGACGGCGCGAAGCGCCTCACCCCGATCGAGGGCCAGCCGGGCGCGGCCCAGCTGGGACGCCGGTAGAGGACCCGCTTGATCCAGCAGCCGAACCGCATCCGCGACCCTGCCTTGCCGCCGCCTCAGCTCGGCCAGGCCCACCAAAGGTCCCTCCGCCCACGCCGGACGCGAGCTCGAGAAGTCCTCGATCGAGCTTTCCAGCAGCGTCTCCGCATCGGCCCATCGGCCCCGCCAGAGATGGACCGCGCCGTACTCGGCACGGCAGAACGCAAGCATGTAGCGACTGCCGTATCGGTCCGCGAACTCCGCGATCCGGTCGCACCACTCGAAGGCACGTTCGAAGTCGAGCACGGCGGTGCAGGCGGTGACCAGAAAGCAACAGGTCCACGCGCACGAGATCGGCACCACCGCCTCGCCCGCCAGGGCCGTCGCCGT
>JBOGWZ010000211.1:0-3548 GCA_050694075.1 Actinomycetota bacterium
GATCTCGTAGTCGAGCCCGCGTTCTTCGAGGGCGCGGCGGACTTCCGGCATGTGACGCCCCAGCCCCTTGCGACCGGCGCGCGTGTTGCAGACGAGCACGATGCCTCCGAACGAAAAGGTCACAGGTCGAAGGGCGCTGCGCTCAAACCCGCTCGACTATCGTTGCGATCCCCTGGCCGACGCCGATACACATCGTCGCCAGGCCGTAGCGCACCTCGCGCCTGCTCATCTCGTGGACGAGAGTCGTGAGGATGCGCGCCCCCGAGCAGCCGAGCGGATGACCGAGCGCGATGGCGCCGCCGTTCACGTTGACGCGATCGGGGTCCAGGTTCAGCTCTTTGATGCAGGCCAGCGTCTGGGCGGCGAAGGCCTCGTTGAGTTCGACGAGATCGATGTCGTTCGTGGACAGCCCGGCTCGATCCAGCGCCTTTCGGGTCGCGACCACCGGGCCGATACCCATCACGCGTGGCTCGACCCCGGCGACTGCGGACGTGACGATCCTCGCCATCGCTTGCCAGCCGCGCTCCTCGACCGCCTCCGACGACGCGAGCAGGAGTGCCGCGGCCCCGTCGTTCACCCCCGATGCGTTCCCGGCGGTCACCGTGCCTTTCGCCTCGAACGCCGGCTCGAGGCGCGCCAGCTTCTCGAGCGATGTGTCCGGCCGCGGTGGTTCGTCCTCGTGGACCACGACCGGCTCTCCCCTTCTCTGAGGGATCTCCACAGGGACGATCTCGTCCTTGAAGCGCCCCTCGTCGCGCGCGGCGACTGCCCGTCTGTGACTTTCGAGCGCGAACTCATCCTGCTCCGCGCGCGCGATCCGGTAGTCGCGCGCTACCTCCTCGGCCGTCTGACCCATGGAATGCGTTCCGACGCGCTCTGCCAGCCGCGGGTTGACGAACCGCCAGCCGATCGTCGTGTCGTAGATCTCCGGGTTCCGAGAGAACGGCCGGTCCGACTTGGCCATCACGAACGGAGCACGCGTCATCGACTCCGAGCCGCCGGCCAGCACGATCTCACCCTCGCCGGCGCGGATCGCGCGGTGGGCGCAGTTGACTGCTTCCAATCCCGAACCGCACAGCCGGTTCACGGTTGCGCCGGGGATCTCGACCGGAAGCCCGGCCAGCAGCGCGGCCATCCGCGCGACGTTGCGGTTGTCCTCTCCGGCCTGGTTCGCCGCTCCCCAGTAGACGTCGTCGACCGCGTCGGTGGGCGCGGACGTTCGCCGGACGAGCTCCGAGATCACGTGCGCCGCGAGGTCATCGGGTCGCGCCGTAGCTAGTGCGCCGCCGTAGCGCCCCATGGGCGTCCTGACGGCGTCGATGATGAAGGCCTCGCTCACGCCTCAATCCTAGGTTGCTTCACACCTCGAGGGAGGAGTAGGCGACCACTCCGCGATGTAGACCGTCGAGGCTCGCCGACATGCTCGCGGCGAGGTCCGGCTCGGCGATCTCCACGAGCTGTCGCATCAGGTCCACGAGCTGCTTGACGACGCGCACGAAGTCACCGGGGGCGTCCCCCTCCCCCAGCACCTCGTCCAGCGGCGCGCCCGACGCCCACAGATAAGCGGTGTCCGCGAACCCCGCATCCGGCTCGCGGATGAGCTCGAGCCCGCGGCTCTCTTCCTCGCGGCGTATTCCGTGCCACATGTCCATCAACAACGAGAACACGCGCTTCGTGTTCCGGGTCGGGAGCTCCACCGGCGCCTCGACCTCCGGACCCCGCGCCTCGTACACGAGGGCCGAGAGCACGGCGGCGAGCTCCGGCGGCTCGAGATCGTGGAACAGCCTCCGTTCGAGCGCCTCGACAACCAGCAGATCCGCCTCGTTGTACACCCGTGCCAGGGTCATCCCCTTGGGCGCGAGCGACCAGTCCTGCACGTAGTCAAGTTCCTCGAGGACGCCGAGCACCTGCTCGAAGCGGCGAGCCAGCGTGCCGGTCCTCCTATTGATGCGCCGTTCGATCCCACGGAGCTCCTTCTGGAGGCGCTGTGCGCGCTCCGCGAAGTGGAGATGTCGAGAGAGATCGGGACACTTGTGGACGGGATGCGACTCGACCGCCCTCCGCAGCGACTTGAGCTCCTTGCCGTCCTCTCTGCTCCGCGCCTCGCCGGTTCCCCGGGATGCCCGGACGTCGGCCAGCCGGCGGGCGAGGGCGCGCCGCGCGCGCGGGTCGCGCACGTGGAAACCGTCGGGAAGCCGGAGGCGCGCGAGCGGAAGGGGTGGATAGCGGAAATCGGACGGGGCGAAGCGGACCATGCTCCGTTCCTCGGAGAGGGCGAGGACGCGCGGCTGGCGTTCCGACCGCCGGCGCGCGACCTCCACCACCGCGTAGCGGCCCCGTCTCTTTCCGGTGGAGACATCTATCACGTCGCCGGGGCGCAGCGATTCGATCGCCTCGACCAAGCGCGTCGCTCGGGTGCGCCGTGCAGAGCCCTCGGCGCGTTCCTTACGCCTCCGAAGGCGCTCGTGGAGACGGCGGTACTCCGAGAAGTCTCCGAGCTCGCACCGCGTCTTCTCGCGGTAGGACGCCAGATACGCCTCGAGCTGCTCCCTCGTGTGCTCGAGTCGCACGACATCGCGGTCTGCCTGGAACTGAGCGAACGAGGAGTTGACGAGGTGCTCGGCGTCGGATCGGTCGTAGTTCCGAACGAGGTTGACCGCCATGTTGTAAGAGGGCCGGAACGACGACTGGAGGGGATAGGTCCGCGCCGACGCCAGCCGAGTGATCGTGTCGAACGGGACGAAGCGCTGGTACAGGACGACGCAGTGCCCCAGCTCGTCGATGCCGCGCCGGCCGGCTCTGCCGGCGAGCTGCGTGTACTCACCGGGAGTCATCAGCTCATGCTTCTCGCCGGTGAACTTGTTGAGGCTTTCGATAACGACGGTTCGTGCGGGCATGTTTATCCCCAGCGCCAGCGTTTCCGTCGCGAACACGACCTTGACCAGTCCTCTGGCGAAGAGATCCTCGACCGTCTCCTTGAACGGAGGGATCATGCCCGCGTGGTGCGCGGCGATGCCCCGAGCCAGTCCCTCGATCCAGTCGTCGAAGCCCAGCACCGCCAGCTCGTCCGCCGAGAACTCGGTCACGCGCATCTCCGCGTACTCGACGATGCGGTCTCGCTCCTCGGCGGTGGTCAGCCTGACCCCGTCGTGGAGACACTGCCTGACCGCGTCGTCACACCCTCGCCGGGAGAAGATGAAGTAGATCGCTGGGAGCATCTGCTCGGTCTCGAGCCGTTCCACCACGTCCGAGCGCAGCGGAGCGCGCGTTCGCCGCTCGCGTGGCCTCTTGCCTCCTCGCCCGGGCCGGGCTGCGCCGCGCGCCTTCCCGCGCTCGACCCGGCGCGCCCGGGGGTTGGGTATCACCCGCCCCTCCTCCGTGCGGATGAAGGTCGGCAACAGCTCGTCCGACACGAAGTACCAGTGTCTGAGCTCGACCGGTCTGCGCTCCTCGATCACCACCTCGACGCGGCCCCGCAGCGTTTGCATCCACTCGGCGAACTCCTCCGCGTTGGAGACGGTGGCCGACAGCGACACCGTGAGGACGTC
>JBOGWZ010000212.1:0-3534 GCA_050694075.1 Actinomycetota bacterium
GGCGACCGCGGCGCGGTTGAAAGAGGAGCAGGAGGACGACACCTGCACGACGCGCACCCACGGGCAGCGCTACGCCGACGCGCTCGTCGACATCGCCAAGAGCTCGCTCGCCTCAGAGGTCGGCGGCTGGTCCCCGAACTACGAGGTCATGGTCCACGTCGACCTCGAGACCCTCGCCGGTGGGAACGGCGAGGGGGGTCGCATCGAGAATGGTCCGGCGATCCCGAGGGAGACGATCGACCGGATCATGTGCGACTCCTTCATCCGCCACGTCGTCGAACGAGACGGTCACGTCGTAGACGTCGGAGCGCGGCGCCGGCACCCCACGAGGAGGCAGCGCAAAGCCCTCGAGGTCCGGGACGAGATGTGTCCCTTCCCGGGTTGCAGCGCCAAGAGATTCCGGCAGGCCCACCACATCGTCCTACATTCGCAGGGCGGCGAGACGAGGCTCGACGTGCTCGTCCTTCTCTGTAGCTTCCACCACCGCCTATTGCACGCGGGGGCCTTCCGGATCGAGGGAGATCCCAACGTCGAGCTGAGGTTCTACGACTCCGACGGGAGTTTGATCGAGAACTTCGCCCCGCGTCCGAAGGGAGTGGTCGACGCCGACATCGATTCGGAGACGTGTCGCTCCGGATGGGACGGGACCCCCATCGACCTGGCCGCATGCGTCGACGCCATCTATGCCACCCCGGGCAGCGACGCCCTCGACGCGGAGGTTTGCCCGCGCGGTCCGTGACCGTCGCCGGTCAGGCCGCTACCGACTCCTTCTTCGAGAAAATGAGGCCGCCAGTGCTCGCGTCGACCTCGATCACGTCCCCCTTCGTGAACGTGCCGTCGAGCAACTTCAGCGCTAGCTCGTTTTCGATGTCCTTCTGGATGACGCGCTTCAGCGGACGAGCCCCGAACGCCGGGTCGTAGCCCTTCTCTGCCAGGTAGCGCCCCGCCGCGTCGGTCACCTCGAGTGAGAGGCCGCGCGCCGCGACCCGCTCCGCAAGGTGTTGGAGCTGGACGTCGACGATCCGGGCGAGGTGCTCATGCGCCAGGCGATGGAACACGATGATCTCGTCGACCCGGTTGAGGAACTCCGGCTTGAAGCTATCGCGGACGACGGCCAGGACCTTCTCCTGGACGACCTCGTCGGATTCGGTCGGGTCCAGAATGAAATGCGAGCCCAGGTTCGAGGTCATGATGATCACGGTGTTGCGAAAGTCCACGGTGCGGCCGTGTCCGTCGGTCAGCCGCCCCTCGTCGAGGATCTGGAGCAACACGTTGAACACATCAGGGTGCGCCTTTTCGATCTCGTCCAACAGCAGCACAGAGTAGGGACGACGCCTCACCGCTTCGGTAAGCTGGCCCCCCTCTTCGAAGCCTACGTATCCGGGCGGCGCTCCGATCAGGCGCGAGACCGTGTGCTTCTCCATGTACTCACTCATGTCGAGACGGATCATCGCCCGCTCGTCGTCGAACAGGTACTCGGCGAGCGCGCGCGCCAGCTCGGTCTTTCCGACTCCGGTGGGTCCCAGGAAGATGAACGATCCGATCGGACGGTTCGGATCGGCAAGCCCCGACCGGGCGCGCCGGATCGCGTCGGAGACCGCTTCCACCGCCTCGTCCTGACCCACGACTCGTTCGTGAAGACCGTCCTCCATGTGGACGAGCTTTGACACCTCTCCCTCCATCAGCTTCGAGACGGGGATTCCGGTCCAGCGCGACACGACCTCCGCAACGTCCTCCTCGTCGACCTCCTCCTTCAGGAACTTGCGGTCCCGCTGCAGTTCGACGAGCTGGTCGTTGGCTTCGTCGAGATCCTTGCCGAGCTGAACGAGCCGGCCGTAGCGGAGCTCTGCAGCCTTGTTGAGGTCGCCGTCGCGTTCGGCGCGTTCGGCCTCGCCCTTGACGTCCTCGATCTCCGATCTCAGGGCGCGGATCCGATCGATGGCCTCCTTTTCCTGTTCCCAGTGCACCTTCATCCCGTCCATCTCGGAGTGGAGGTTGGCGAGCTCCTCCTCGATACGTTCGAGCCGTTCCTTCGAGGTGGGATCGGTCTCCTTGGAGAGCGCGGCCTTCTCGATCTCGAGCTGCTTCGCCCGCCGGTCGAGCACGTCTATCTCCGTCGGCATCGAGTCGATCTCGATGCGCAGGCGCGACGCGGACTCGTCGACGAGATCGATCGCCTTGTCGGGAAGGAAGCGGCCGGTCACGTAACGGTCCGACAGAACCGCCGCGGCGACGAGGGCCGCGTCCTGGATGCGAACACCGTGGTGGACCTCGTAGCGTTCCTTGAGGCCCCTGAGGATCGCGATCGAGTCCGCCACGGACGGTTCGCCGATGACGACCGGTTGGAAGCGCCGCTCGAGCGCGGGATCGCGCTCCACATGCTTGCGGTATTCGTCGAGTGTGGTCGCACCGACCATCCGCAGCTCGCCGCGAGCGAGCATCGGTTTGATCATGTTTCCTGCGTCGACGGCGCCTTCCGCGGCCCCTGCGCCGACGACGGTGTGCAGCTCGTCGACGAAGGTGATGATCTCGCCCTCGGATTCCTGTATCTCGCGCAGGACCGCCTTGAGTCGTTCCTCGAACTCGCCTCGGTACTTCGAGCCGGCGACCATCGAGGAGATGTCGAGGGCCACGATGCGCTTGCCCTTGAGCGACTCCGGGACGTCGCCGGCGACGATCCGGTTGGCCAGGCCCTCGACTATCGCCGTCTTCCCTACGCCCGGCTCTCCGATCAACACGGGGTTGTTCTTGGTGCGACGAGAGAGCACCTGGATCACGCGGCGGATCTCCTCGTCGCGGCCGATCACCGGGTCCAGCTTGCCGCGGCGCGCCAGCTCGGTCAGGTCGCGCCCGAAGCGCTCGAGCGCCTGGTACTTGTCCTCCGGGGTCTGGTCGGTGACGCGCTGCGTGCCCCTTATGTGCTTCAGAGACTCGAGGATCCGGGTCTTGTCGATCCCCGCTTCCTTCAAGAGGGCAGCCACCTCGTCGCGCTGTTCGACGAGCGCGAGCAGCAGGTGCTCGGTCGAGACGTATGCGTCGCCGAGCCCCTCCGCCTCCGAAAACGCCCGTTCGAGCACGGATCGGAGTCCCTGCGACAAATAGATCTCGACCTGTCCGTACACCTTCGGCAGACGCGCCAGGACGTCGTCGAGGCGCGTTCGCAGCGCGCGCGGAGACGCACCCATCTTCTGCAGAAGGGGGAACACAACGCCCTCGGATTGGCCGAGCAGCGCGGCCAGCAGGTGGGCGGGCTCCACCTGTTGATGATTCAGATCACCCGCGAGGGTCTGCGCCCCCGCGAGCGCCTCCTGGCTCTTTACCGTCAGTTTGTTGAGATCCATTACTTCTTACTCCTTGCCGGGTCCCATCGTGAATATCCGCCGGCGACTCACCCTGTCGATCGCATCTGTCTTCATCGCCCGCCGGATGCGCCGCACGTCCTTGAGTGGTTCGAGAGCCATGGCGGAACGCGCGTCCATGAGCTCGTGCAGTTGAGCCTCGATGATCTCCAGGTCCTCGGCCACGCGACGATGG
>JBOGWZ010000213.1:0-3486 GCA_050694075.1 Actinomycetota bacterium
ATCTCGTCACCGCGGTGTCGCATGACCTACGGACACCGCTTGCCGGTTTGCGCGCCATGGTCGAGGCGGTCGACGACGGGATCGTGGACGATGCCGAGAGCCTCCGCACGTACATCACCGAGATGAAGCATTCGGTTCATTCGCTGGGCCGGCTCGTGGACGACCTCTTCGAGCTAGTGCAACTCGATGCAAGTGCGATCGCGGCGGAATCTCGCCGTGCGCGTCTGGAGGCCGTCGTCGCTGCGGCCGTCGACGCCTGCCGGGGTGACGCGTTCGAAAAGGGCCTTCGGGTGGAAACGAACCTGGGCGAGGCGGGGCAACGCCTCTGCTCACCTCGGTTGACGCGCGTTCTGCAGAACCTGCTGCAGAACGCGATTCGCCACACACCGGTGGACGGCACCGTCCGTGTCGAGGCGCGTGTGGATACCGATCGGCTCGAGGTCGTTGTGGCGGATACCGGTGAGGGCATCCCGGCGTCGCAACTTGGTCGGGTCTTCGAACCCTTCTGGCGAGGCGATGCTGCGCGCGCAACTCCCGGGGCCGGTCTCGGGCTTGCGCTCGCGAAGCGAATCACCGAGACGCTCGGTGGGGATATTCACGTGGTCAGTCCCCCACGTGAAGGCACCCGTTTCGCTGTCGTGTTGCCCGAGCCGTGAGGACTGGCGATTTATTGATCGCCCGCTATACGGGGAACACCTGCGCGAAGAAGTCCGCCCACATCGCCAGCGCGAGGAACCACCCTCCGACGAGCACCAGGATCCAGCCGCCCCACCGCTTTACGAAGGCCGGACTGGCTCGGAGGCGGGACACGACACGCTCCTGGGCCGTTCCGATCGCGCTCACGAGGACGAGCATCAGCACGACGAGCGTCGCCGCGGCCACCGCGAACGCGGTGAGCGCCGCGCCGAAGCCGCCGATGGCGAGGGCGTGGCTGGCCAGCCCGGCCAGGATCGGTCCCGTTCAGCCGAACCCGGCGAGCAGGTAGCCAAACCCCAGCACGGCGAAGCCGACCGGAGGTCGCTCGCGACGGAGCCGTGCCTGGCCGGCGATGAGCGGGCGGACGCCGCGCTCGACCGCGCCGAAGGCGGCGCTCGGGATCACGTTCAGTTGGATCAACCCGAGGAGTATCAGCAGCGCCCCGACCACCGAGCGGAGAACGATCCCCTCCGTGCTCGTGAACGTGACGGTCCTGAAGAAAGTCCCCGCGCCGAGGGCGATGAGGGAACCGAGGAGGAGGACGAACGAGGCCGCCCCGAGCGACAGCCAAGCCCCGAAGCGAAGGGCGCGAGCCAACGACAGCCGGTGCTCCTCGGTCGCGGTGTCGCGCGCCAGCACCGTGACGAGTAGCGGGAACCCACATGGCGAGAAGAACGATGCGACCCCGGCCGCAGCCGACAGCAGAAGCAGGCTCGCACCCGTCCCGGCGGGAAGGTCGAAGCGCGGGTAGAGGAGGTACCCGACATAGCCGAGCAGCGCGACCGCGACGGTGGCGAGGGCAAGGACCGCGAACGGGGCGGAGCGCCTAGCTTCTCCCACGGCTCCCAACCCCACCACGGCCCCATGCGAACGGTCTCATCACACCGAAGATAGGACAGGCCGGCGGGCCCCCTCGGCCACCGGGAGCAGCGCGCGGCCGCCCGATGGGGGGACGACCGCGCGCTGGGGGAGTCACGCGGTGAAGGTGTTCGGCGCGATCACCGGCACCGGACAATTGACCGTGAAGATCTCGCCCTTCGTATCCGGAGTGCCCGGGAACTCGTCGAGGTCGCCGGCGTCTCGCATCTCGTGGACCTCGTCCTGCGACGACAGCACGCGCGGCTTTGCCCCCTTCTTCCACGCATAGGTGAAGTGGTCCCAGTAGGGACTCCACTCCTCGGCGCCGGCCTGGGAGTCGAACACCGACGGCTGGAAGCCCATGGGACCGGAACCCTTGATGCCGTTCATGAACACGTTCGTGCGCCCGGTCGACTTGGACGTGCTGGCCGACGTCAGTCGCGGTGAGTGCGCGATGTTCATGCCCAGCGCCATCGGCTCCAGCGAGGTGTCGCAGACGATGTAGCGGGACTCGGGGAAGCACTCGTGCAGCTTGAAGGTCACGGTCATGCCTGAGACGTCGGGCGTCTCGATCAGCTGACCGCCTCCGAGGTAGTCCTTCAGGTCACCATCGACCGGGAGCTCTCCGCCGCCCCACTTCACGATCGCCGCGTTGACGAGGATGTCGGTCTCCTCGAGCGTCAGCGCGCCGTCGGAGGACGCGGCGCGGACGTCGGAGACGGATCTCAGCGGACGACGGTCGCCCGAGAAGGCTCCTCGCACCACCCGCCACGCCGGCGAGTAGTCGGGCCGACCCGGCGCGCTCGACAGAACCGCGTCGCTTCCCTCGATCAGGTACGCGGTGCCGGTCTTCCTACCCCCGTTAAGACCTGCCAGCCTCGGCACCCACACGAGCTTCTCGGCGAGAGCGAAGTCCTTGTCGGATGCGTCCGTGCGGATGAAGAAGACGTCGTCGCCATCGACGATGCCCCGGTGCAAGCGCAGCGTGACGAAGCCGAACGCCCCCGCCCACTCGTCGGACGTCAGTGCGAAATCGATCACATCGCCCACGAGCGCGGTCGCGCCGTCGGCCGCCTCCTCCGCGGACCGGCGCGCGCCGCTCGCCCCGGTCGTGGGGTCGTCGCCCCCGCATGCCGCCAGCAAGGCCGGCAGGCTCGCCCCGGCGAGGCCGACCCCGAGCCCGCGCTTCGACGCCCATGCCAGGAATTCCCTGCGCGTTGAATGATGCGCCGCAGCCATGCGCTCAACCTCCCTATTCGACGGCCCGACCAACCGATGTCACGGACGCCCGTCCGCGGGGGGTGATTGCGTCTCTCAGTGAAGGGTTCGCAGGGCCATGAACGCGACCCAGAGGGCGAGCACGCCGCCTCCCAACCACGCTCACGACGGATGCGCACGGCGCGCCAGCAGTGCGATGGCCGCCGCGTCGGCGACGGCGGTGATCGCCACCTGGACCGCCACGCCCGCATCGGTCCGCGGGAGCAGGACCTCTATCAGCCGGCGAATCCTCCCAACCAGGTTGTGACCCCGTAGAGGACGCCGTAGGTGCCGAGGCCCGAGACGACCACCACCGCGGCAAAGCGTCTCAAGCCGTTCCCCTCGATGTTGCAGGCTCGTATCTTCGAACGGGCGCGCGCGAACGCGATCAGCCCGACCCCCGCTCCTGCGATCTTGAAGGCCCATCCCCACTGCGCGTAGAGATCGGTCGCGAGGTCGAGTGCGAACGCTCCCGAAGTGACGCCGATCAGGGCAGCGACCGCGGGGCCGACGCAGCAACCGAGCGCGACGATGCCGGCCGCCACGCTCGCCACGGCCCCCCGTCCGACTCGAGATTCGGCGCCGGTCGCGCTCACCGGAGGTCGAGCTCGGTCGCGGCCATGATGACCTCGCGGCGGTCGTCGCCGACGACCAGCGACGGGATCGGTGAATCGG
>JBOGWZ010000214.1:0-3485 GCA_050694075.1 Actinomycetota bacterium
TCTCTATGGCCATGCGGTCAAGGTCGAGTCGCACGGCGCGCGCTCCGGTGAGCGTCGCCTCGAACGCGTTCGCGGGATCGGCGGCGGAGGCCGTCGGGTCGGCCAGCCACTGGAGCCCGGTGACGATGTAGGGGCCCGTCGATCCGGCCGACGCCGGCGGTGCCGTATCGGGGACCACCAGGTGCGGCGCATCTCCGACGGCAAGGCTCACGCCGTCGAACGACGCCACCCCCGTGTCCGCGTCGACGGGGGTCAGCTCGGACATCCAGTAGGCGGAGGCGAAGTCGAACGACAGCGGAACGCCGTCGGACCGAACCTCCTCGACGGCGCGCTCGAAGAGCATGTCGCGCTTGTAGGTGACCCGGGCCGGGTCGGGATCGATCGCGAAGCCGTGCATATAGCGCGCCGCCTCCGACCACTGGTCGTTGATCGGATGGCCGAAGTGCTCGTAGGTCGGATAGGTGTAGAAGCGGTGGCGGTAGCCAAGCTGCATCAACCGCTCGGCATTGCGCGCGGTGCCCGCGTACGGCACGAGCTCGTCCAGTGCGCCCTGCAAGATCGCGAGCGGCACGTGACGCAGGTTCTCGAGCATCCTGCGCGAGTGCTGATCTTTCGCCCGCCCCCCATTGGCCCCGACGTAGCATGGCTCGCAGTTATCGATCCCGAACCAGGCCCCCTGCGTTACAGGCCCGGCCACCGGAGCGCCCGCGGCGAAGCGGTCCGGATACAGGATGGTCAGCAGGTAGCTTCCCCATCCGCCCATCGAGTGTCCGCTCACGTAGACGCGCGATTGATCGATCGCGAAAGTTTCGAAGACGTCTTTCCACACCTCGAGGAAATCCACGTGCCCCTTGCCGACGTACCAGCGCGACGTGCCACGGCCGGCGGGCGCCGCGACGATCGTGTCCACATCCTCGCCAAAGTGCTTGAAGATGCGCGGCGCGAGATGTGCACCCTGGTGCGCGTTGCCGCCGCGCCAGTGCAACCAGAACTGCAGCGGCACGGGCTCGCGCTCGTATTCCTCCGGCACGTACAAGCCGTAGTGCTGGATGATGCCTTCGCGTCCGCGCTCCCGCGAGATCGCATCCGAGGAGACGAAGATGCGATCGTGGTAGCCCGCGCCTGGAAGGAAGGATTCGGTCGCTCCACCCTCCAGCTTGGCCGGGTCGATGTCCGCGAAGAACGGGTCGATCGTTCCCGCGTGCAGCGCAAGCGCCTGGCGCTTGTCGAACCACTCCCGTACAGGTTCCCCGGACCGGAACGCCACGTTGGCGAGGTTCGAGTGCGGTTCCTCGTCGCGAGTCTTGAGAGAGAGATGGGCGAAACCATCGCCGTCATCGTTCGCGGTCCCGGCGGCGACCGCGAACGAGAGGGGGCCCTTGAACACCGCTCCCTTCTCGCAGCCCTTGCCCTTCGCCTTGCACTCCTTCGCGCGTCCCGCGATAAGGGTCCGAGGGATAGCAGCCTCGATGGCGTTCGCGTAGCCGTCTGGGTTCGTCGCCACGCTACCGGCGGGAAGCTCACTGACACCTCCGCCGTGCAGATCGGCCACGAGGCCGCGTGAGCCCGAGATGAACAGCGCGACGTCGGCCTTCTGCGTGGTTATGCCTGAGCCGAACGGGACGTCTCGCGCCGAGTCGCCTCCGGTGGTGTCGGCGAGCAGGAGGAGGGCCGTGGTGGGCGCGCTCATGGTCGTTGTCCGGGCCAGGAGATAGACGTTGGAAGTGTCGGCGGCGACGCGGACCTCGTGGAGGTCGGCCTCGTCCTGGTGGCTCACCGCATCGCCGTAGGCGGTGTCGAAATCCAGTTCCGGCGGGAGGGGGGCCCCCAGCTGCTCCACGGGGATGTCGGCCATCACGGTCGAATCGATCCGGTAGGCCTCGGGCACGACCTCCGCTGCGGGATCGACCACCTCGAGCCGCGAGGCGTCGCGTCCGTCGTCGGGACCGTATGCGTCGAAGAGGTGGTCCTGGTAGACGTATTCCCCAGCCGAGTACAGGGCGGTGCCTCCGAAGCGAGTCGGGGTTCCTATCCAGTCCGAGATGGCACCGTCGACGACCTTCGCGGTCGGGGTCTGCGATTCCACCAACCGTGTCTCCCCGAGCCCGCGCGGGACCTCACGCGAGAGGACGGGCAGGTCCGTGACCTGCGCACCGGCGGAACCGGGAAACCCGAGAGTCACGAGAAGGAGGGAGAACAGCCCGCGTGCGATCCGCATCGCAGGCAAGTTTCGGCGTGACCAGGACGGCTTCCTGCTTAGGCGACATCCACGTCAGTGGAGTGATAGCCGCTGGCGCCGTCCGGATGCGGGTCCGCGACGCGCGCGGTCTGGACCGTTCCCTCCCCGTCGGTGGCCCTGCACAGCACCGTGCCCCGCCCCTCTCGCTCCGGGGTCCAGCGGTATGCCCACAGCCGCCACGAGCTCGGCACGATCGGCTCCTTGACCTGCGCCTCGGCCCACGACTCCCCGCCGTCGGTGGATACCTCCACGCGGGACACCCCCCGCGCCCCGGCCCACGCGATGCCGGCGATCCACGTCTCCTCTCCGACGCGGGCCTCCCCATCGTCGCCGGCGACGTCGATGCGCGACTGCGTCTTGACCACCGCCTCGTCGGACCACCCCCGGCGCTGCCAATAGCCGTCGTAGTCGGAGGAGACCAGCTCGATCTCGGTGACCCACTTCACGTTCTTCATCCCGTAGATCTGCGGAACCCGCACTCGGCACGGGAACCCGTGCTCCTGCCGTAGCGGCCGACCGTTCTGGGAGACCGCGAGCAAAACCGAGGGGTCGCGCGCTATCGCCAAGGGGATCGAGTCCGAGTAACCGTCGGCGGCCCTGAAGACGACGTCGGCCGCGCTCGGCCGCACCCCGGCCTCATCGAGTACGTCCACGAGCCGCACCCCGCCCCAGCGCGAGTGTCCGATGAGGTTGCCGCCGACCTCGTTCGATACGCAGCACAACACCGAGTACTCCTCGACGATGTCGAACCGCTCCTGCAACTGAGAGAACGTGAGCTCGAGCGATCGTTCAACCTCGCCGGATACCTCGAGGCTCCAGTCCGAGGCCTCGACGACCGGATCGAAGATGTCGATGTCGACCACGTAGTGGTCGCTCACGCTCGTGATCTCCGGCGTGAGACCTGGAACGTCGGGGAACGCAGTGCGCGCGGGGACGGACGCGGAGACCTCGGGGGCCACGAGATCCACATCCGTGTCGGGGCCGGCGAGGCGTTTGAGCAACCAGCCCAGCCCCGCGCCGGCGGTGCTCACGGCGGCGAGCGCCCCCAATCCGACGAGCATCACGCGTCGGCGTTCGAGGTCGGGCCGCTCGGTCGAGAACGCCACCTCCGCGGCCCCCAGGGCCAAGCCGTAGGCCCCGCCGCCGACCAGCGCGACCAGCGCCACGTCGATGATGTCCTTGTCGCCCATGGGCGCGAGCGCGCACGCCACCGCGGAGGCGAGCGCGACGATCACTGCTGCCGACC
>JBOGWZ010000215.1:0-3484 GCA_050694075.1 Actinomycetota bacterium
GAGCCACACGATCTCCTTGTCTTCTGACGAGACGCGGTCGTGGATCAGCTTGACGTTGACGGGGTGCGCGGTGTGGTCGTTGCGCGAATGGACGAGCAGCAGGGGACACCTCACGGCCTCTAGTGAGCCCAGGACCCGCCTGCAGTAGCGGAGCACCTGATGAGCGGCCGCGGTCGGTACGCGGTCGTAGACGATCTCGCGCGAGTCCGCGTCCGCGATGTCGTTGCCGACGCCGGGAAGCGACCGCACCAACCTGCGGATGACCGGGGCGAGGAATCGGCGGGGGTCCCTGGAGGTGATGAAGCTGGCCAGGCCCACGAACCCGGCGACCCGGTCGGGGTACCGGGCGGCGAGGTCGAGGCATAGCGGGGCGCCGAAAGACAGGCCCACGAGGAGAACCTCGTCGTGGCGACCGGCGGCCTCGTGAAAGGCGTTCTCCACGCACGACGACCATTCGTCGCCGGTGCGAGTGGCGAGGTCTTGCCAGCTCGTGCCGTGCCCTGGGAGGCGGGGTCCCACGACCGCGATGCCTCGCTCCGCCAGGTACTCGCCCAGTGCTCGCATCGCTTGGGGACTTCCGGTGAAACCGTGCACGAGGAGCGCGGCCGACCGCCCCTCGCCGAAAGCGAAGTCTTCGCACCCCTCCAACACCTGGTTTGTCATCTCGGAGGATTCTTTTAACATCCTGAATCGGGGAACGTTAGCGAAGAGGGTTGGCATGTTCTATTGGGTGCTCAAGGCGATACTCAAGCCTCTGCTTCGGTCGATCTACCGGATCCGGGTGGAGGGCCTCGAAAACGTTCCCAAGAAGGGGCCCGCCATCATCGCCGCGAACCATGTGAGCTTCCTCGACTCCTTCTTCATCCCGCTCGTGATCCGCTGGCGGAAGATGACCTACCTGGCCAAGGTCGATTACTTCAAGAGCTGGAAGACCGCGTGGTTCTTCCGCTCCGCGGGCCAGATCCCGTGTGAGCGGGAGGGCGGGAAACGGTCCGAGCAGTCGCTTCACATCGCCCTCGAGGTGCTGGGCGAGGGCAAGCTCCTGGGGATCTATCCGGAGGGGACGCGGTCGCCGGACGGGTCGCTCCACCGCGGGCGGACCGGTGTGGCGCGCCTCGCCCTGCAGGCCGACGCGCCGGTGATCCCGTGCGGGGTCATCGGCACGGACAAGGTGATGGCCAAGGAGGCGAAGCTCCCAACCTTCCTGCTGTGGTCGCGACGGTCCCCGTACCTCCATCGGCCCGAGGTCGTCGTGCGCTACGGGGAGCCCCTCGACCTGTCGCGCTACGCGGGCAAGGAACGGGACCGTGAGGCGCTGCGGGCGGTCACCGACGAGATCATGTACGAGATCCGTCGGCTCTCCGGTCAGCGCTACAAAGACGAGTACGCGTCCCGCACCCCGTCGATACCGCTGCCCGAGTCGATGTACCCGGTCGAGGACGACTCGAAGCTGTCCGAGGAACCGCTCGCGGGCTAAGCCCGCGCCCCCGAACTGATCGCATGAGCTCCCGCATAGCGGGTGCTGTTGCGATCAGAAAGGACTCTCCCAGCCCTTCGCGCGCTCGACCGCTTCCTTCCATCGCGAGTGCAGACCGTCGGCCTCGTCGCGCGACATCGTCGGTTCGAACTCGGCCGCCGCCGACCACGAGCGCGCGATGTCGTCGGGGGAGGACCACACGCCCTCCGCGAGCCCTGCGAGATAGGCGGCGCCGAGCGCAGTGGTCTCGAGGTTGGCGGGGCGACGCACGACCACGCCGAGCTGGTCGGCCTGGAAGCGGCACAGCAGATCCATGACGCTCGCGCCGCCGTCGACCCGGAGCTCAGCGAGCTTCATTCCGGAGTCGGCCTCCATGGCCTCGACGACGTCGCGGGTCTGATAGGCCATCGCCTCGAGGGCGGCGCGCGCGAGGTGGGCCTTGGTGGTGCCGCGCGTAATCCCGAGGTACGCGCCCCGCGCGTACGGATCCCAATGTGGGGCACCCAGTCCGACGAACGCAGGCACCAGATAGGTGCCCCCGGAGTTCGTCACGGAAGCCGCCAGCTCCTCCACGTCGGAGGAGCGTGCGATGATCCCGAGCCCGTCGCGCAGCCACTGCACCGCGGCCCCCGTTATGAAGATGGATCCTTCGAGCGCGAAGCGGACACCGGTGCCGGTGTCCCACGCGGCGGTGGACAGGAGCCCGTGGGTCGAGGTCGGAACGTCCTCCCCCGTGTTCATCAAGACGAAGGATCCGGTCCCGTAGGTGTTCTTGGCCATGCCGGCCTCGAAACACGCCTGACCGAACAGGGCGGCCTGCTGGTCTCCGGCGACTCCGGAGATCGGGACGGGCCGGCCCAGCACGTCGGGCGCCGTCTCGCCGAAGCGTCCGCTCGACGGAGCGAGTTGGGGCAGAAGGGGGGCGGGGATCCGAAGGCGTTCGAGGATCCATGGGTCCCAGGCCCGCTCGGCCAGCGAGTAGAGCATCGTGCGCGATGCGTTGGACGGCTCGGTGACGTGGACCTCGCCTCCGGTGAGATTCCAGATCAGCCACGTGTCGATGGTGCCGAACGCGAACCGCCCCTCCTCGGCGGGAGCGCGGATCCCGTCGAGTTGCTCGAGGTACCACATCACTTTGGTCGCGGAGAAGTAGGGATCCACGACGAGGCCGGTGCGGGACCTCAACTCGGGCTCGAGGCCCTCCGATTTGATCTGCTCACAGATGGGAGTGGTGCGTCTGCATTGCCACACGATCGCGGGGGCAACCGGACGCGACGTCGCCCGGTCCCACACCACCGTGGTCTCGCGCTGGTTGGTGATCCCGATCGCCGCTATGTCTGCCGCGCCTATCTTCGCCTCTTTCAGGGCGCGCGCCAGCAGGGCCCGAGTCGTAGCCCAGATTTCCTCGGCGTCGTGCTCCACCCAGCCCGGCTTGGGGTAATGCTGCGTGAACTCGGAGTAGGCGCGGCCCTTCTCGGTGGCGTCGCCGTCGAGTACGAGCGCGGTTATCCCGGTGGTTCCCGCGTCGATCGCCAGCACGAACTCGGGCACGCTGCAACGGTAGCGTCCTTCTTTGGGGGAACCCCGGCGCCAAGGCGCCTCTGCAGTGCCCCCCTCCCGCCGGTTCCCCCCCTCCCCCTCCTGGTCAGTGCTTGATCAAGATCTCGGCCCGGATCCAGCCGAGCCCGGTGATGCCGATGACCTCGGCGGCGGCCCGGCTCAGATCGAGGATCCGTCCGTCGATGTAGGGGCCGCGGTCGTTCACCAGCACGACGACGCCCCGGCCCTGGTGCTCGACGTACAGCCACGTCCCCAGGGGCAGCTCCTTGCTCGCGGCGGTGTAGAGGTCCGGATCGAAGATGTCACCGCTGGCGGTGGGCTTGCCCTCGAACCCGGGGCCGTACCACGACGCGATGCCCTCGAAGCTGACCCCCGTGCCGGCGAACCCGGCGGGGATCCCGTTCGAGGGTCCCGACCCATCGAGCAGTCGGGCGAACGCCTCGGAGG
>JBOGWZ010000216.1:0-3476 GCA_050694075.1 Actinomycetota bacterium
GTTGCGCTCGGAGGTCTCGCGCTCGCCAACCGGATGGTCTCGACCCAGCGGTGAAGCCTCGACTTGCGCTAGCTTGCCTCGCCCTCGCGCTCGCCGGATGCGTGCCGGGGGCCGAGGCGCGCGAGCGTACCGTCGAGATAACGATCCGTCACTCCCGCTTCTCTCTGTCTCGACTGACGGTCGAGCGGGGGAACACGGTGAGGTTCGTCATCCACAACCGCGACCCGATCGCGCATGAGTTCATCGTCGGCGACGAACACGTGCAACTGGTCCACGAGGACGGAACCGAGCGACACCACGGGGCCAAGCCGGGAGAGGTCTCCGTACCACCCGGGACCACGCGCGCCACCACCTTCACGTTTTCGGAAGCAGACCAACTCCTCTTCGGGTGCCACCTTCCCGGTCACTACGCCTACGGCATGCGCGGGGTCATCACGGTTCGCTGAGCCCGACGGCCGCCGCATCGCGCGTATGCTCCCCACGCGATGCCCGAGGTCCCGTCGATCACCACCGCCGAGGTTGTCCTTCGGGTGGTCGTGGCGGCGGCCTTGGGGGGCTTGATCGGCTTCGAGCGCGAGTACAGCGATCAGCCCGCCGGCTTCCGCACCCACATCCTCGTCTCTGTCGGAGCGGCCCTGTTCACGCTTGCCGGCGCCTTCGGGGTGGAGGCGTTCATCGAAGGAGACGAGTTCGCAGCCGTCCGTTTCGATCCGACTCGCGTCGCGGCCCAGATCGTCACCGGTATCGGCTTCCTGGGGGCCGGCGCGATCGTCCGGCACGGCATCAACGTGCGGGGCCTCACGACCGCGGCCTCCTTGTGGGTGACCGCCGCGATCGGAATGGCCGCCGGGTTCGGCTACTGGGAGGGAGCGGTGGCGGCGGCGGTCGTCACGATCGTGTCTCTGTTCGCGCTCAAGCGCGTGGAGCGCAAGCTCTTCCCGCGATTGAAGCGCGGATACACGCGCTTCATCCTCGAGATCGAACACCACCTGAGGCTGGGAGAGCTCGCGGATCTCGTGGAGCGGCGCGGAGCGCGCGTCGAGAACGTGAGGATCCTGGAAGCCGAGGGCGAGGAGCGCCGAGTCGTGGCGCATTTGAGGCTGCCTCCGGGTGTTTCGGCGGAGGAGCTCGCCGACCAGTTGGCGCTCGTCGAGGGGGTGTCGGACGTCGACTGGACGTCCTGAGCTACGAAACGGATGGGGCGCGCCGCGCTAGGCGGCGGAAATGGCAGGAGCGCGCTTCGGAGCGGTGGGGCGGCCGAGGTGGTAACCCTGGCCGTAGGCGACGCCGAGCTCGCGCAGCGCGTTCACCTCGTCCTCGGACTCGATGCCCTCGGCGACGATGGACGCTCCGATCTCGTCCGCGAACGTGATGAGCGACGACGCCAGCGCCCGGCGAATGGGGTCGCCGTCGATCCCTCTGGTGAGCCCGATGTCGAGCTTTATGCACTCGGGCTTCAGCCGCAGGATGTGCCGCATGCTCGCGTAGCCTGCGCCCGCGTCGTCGACCGCTATGCGCGTCCCCCGGTCGCGTGCATGCTTGAGAGACTCGTTGAGGGCGTCGTAGTCGGTCACGATGGCGTGCTCCGTCACCTCGATGACCAGGCGCTCGGCCGGGGCGTCGCTCAGGAGCTCGACGATCGAGCGATTGGTCGCCCCATCCGGCGAGAGGTTCACCGACAGATAGGTGTCTGGGGGCAGCTCCCTCAGGGTCTTGAGCGCGGCCCGCACCGTCGCCGTCTCGAGTTCGAGGGCGAGGCCCACGCGGGACGCCTCCTCGAACCAGAGATGCGGCGAGCGCTCCGGGGACCCGTTGAACCGCGCCAGCGCCTCGAAACCGACGACCTTGCGAGGTTTCAGCTCGAAGATCGGCTGCACGACCATCGAGGGGCCACCATGCGCCAGCACCCGGCGGATCCGCTCGCGCGCATCGGCGCGGTGGCGGTATTCGGGCGACCGCAGACCCATGGAGTTCGCGACGAAGTCGGTGAGTCCGACCGCTTGCGAGAGGCTCTCGAGGATCCCTGGTTCCCCCTCCGAGATCGTCCGAGGGAGCTTCGTCAAGATCTTCTCGACGGAATCGAACACGTCGCGCGCGGATGAGATCGCGGCCGTTACGAAGCCGAGGACGTGCATCAGCATGAAGGCGTCGTCGTCGGTGAATGCGCCGGGGGCCCTGGAAGTGACCTCGAGCACGCCGAACGTCTTCCAGCCCCTCTCGAGGGGGACCACTAGGGTCGATCCGATCCGCGCCTCGTGATAGGCGAGCTGGTCGAGGCGCTCGTCGGAGCGCGTGTCGTCGGACCGCATCGCCCGGCCCGCCATCAGGGCCAGTCGCGCCAGGTTGCGGTGAGGGTGAGGGCGCATCCCACGACGGCGATCGTGGAGGGAGCCGGCAGCCGACACGTACGTCAGCTCACCATCGAGCCCCACGAACTGCAGCGCGGCCCCGTCCGCTCCGGGCACCAGTGCGATCGCTTCCGAGCAGATGCGGTCCATCACCCGGGCCGGGTCTAGATCTTCGAGCAGCGCCTCTTGGACGTTCAGCAGCGACTGGAGGTTCTGCTCGTGCCCCCTCTTGCTCATAGGGGGATATCGGAAGAAAGCGTGATTTTGTTTAGTTGGGCCTGACTGGTGCGGGGAGGTTGCGCCTTTCGTCACCTTCCGCCCTGAGATGATGGCGCCGAGAGGAGGTGTCCATGAGGGAGGAGGTGCGCCTCAGCTCCTATTCGCACGGGGGCGGCTGAGCGTGCAAGCTCGGGACCACCGAGCTGGCGCAGGTCCTGCGCCACGTGCCCGCGACCTCGGACGACCCCGCGCTCCTCGTCGGGCTGGATGCCCCTGACGATGCGGCCGTCTATCGGCTCGCGCCCGGAGTCGCGGTCGTTCAGACGGTTGACTTCTTCACGCCCATCGTCGACGACGCATACGACTGGGGACGGATCGCGGCGGCGAACGCGATGTCGGACGTGTACGCGATGGGAGGCAACCCTCGCTTCGCGCTCAGCCTCGTGGCCTGGCCTCGCAGCCTCGGGTTCGAGCTCCTGGGCAGGGTGGTGGACGGCGCCGCCGATGCGTGCGGTGAGGCGAAGGTCGCGATCGTGGGGGGGCATTCGATCGACGACCCCGAGCCCAAGTTCGGGCTCGCCGTGACGGGAACTGTGGATCCCGATCGTCTGGTGCGCAAGTCCGGAGGCGCCGCGGGGGCCGCGCTGGTGCTGACCAAGCCTCTTGGCATGGGCATCATCTCGAGCGGGATCAAGGAGCAGAAGACGACGACGGAAACGATTGAGGAGGCGACGCGCGTGATGTCCCAGCTCAATAGGGACGCGTGTGATGCGATGTTGGAGGTCGGGGTCGACGCCGCCACAGACGTCACCGGATATGGACTGATCGGCCATCTCCTTCAGATGCTCGACGGCGAGGTCTCGGCCGAGCTGTCGTTCTCGGATATCCCGGTTCTGAAGGAGGCGATCG
>JBOGWZ010000217.1:0-3459 GCA_050694075.1 Actinomycetota bacterium
CCCTCCGGCAGAAGAAGCGGCGATCCGAACCCAAAGAAGCGGATCGTGTCCCCCTCCATGAGGTTCAGCGACCCCGGATAGGAGCGGAGCGAGAAGCCGGGAATGCCGGCGGACTCGAAGAAGTCCTGGCCGACCTCGATGTCGTAGGTCGTCGCCGCGGACGCCTGGCCCGGGACGAGCAGACCCGCTAGTACTCCTGCGGCCGCCACGGCCGCGATACGTTTGGCGCGCAAAAACATGCACGACCCCCTCATGGATCGGAGTTACTGGACGGCGTATCTCACCGCGGACTAGCCCTGCAAGTAAAGAGGGTTTCCCTAATTACTTAGTCATCCAAGAGCTCCAGCACCAGGCCGTCCAATATGTCCTTCTCTGACACCAGGACCTCGGGCAGGTCGAAGACCTCCATGACGCACAAGAGGATCTCGGCCCCCGCGACGATCACGTCCACCCGGCCCTTCTCCAGGCCTTTCACCCGCGCTCGCTTCTCGTAGGGAAGCGACTCCAGCCTCTTGGCGAGGAGGCGAACGTCTCCATGCGAGAGCACGGCGTGATGGGTGACGTCGGGGTCCCACACCGGGAGACCGGCCTTGAGCACGGCGAGCTGGGTGATGGTGCCGGCGCATCCCACGAGGCGGGCCCCCGCCGGGACCTCCAGCACCTCGCGGGCCCGCGTCAGCTCCGCCGTGACCTCGGCCCTCAGGGCGTCGAGCTCCTCGGACGTCGGCGGATCCGAGTGCAGGTGCTTCTCGAGCATGCGAACGCATCCGATGTCGAGCGAGATCAAGTGCTCCGGTTCGCCGCGGCCGGAGATGAGCTCGGTCGAACCGCCTCCGATGTCCACAACGAGAACGGCCTCGCCGGCGAGATCGACGGTCGCGCCGAGGAACGTGGTGCGGGCCTCCTCCTCGCCCGACAGCAGCTCCGGCTCCCGCCCGGTGAGCATGCGCACTCCCTCGAAGAACTCCTTGCGGTTGCGCGCATCGCGCACGGCCGACGTGCCGGTGACTCGGATCCTCTCGACCCCGTACTCCCCGCACGTCGCCGCGTAGTCGGCGACGGTGCGAAGGGTCCGCTCCACGGCCCGGGGGTCGAGCGCCCTCCTGCGGTCCACGCCCTCGCCGAGGCGCGTGATCGTCATCCTGCGGTCGAGCGGCCGGAAGCCCCCGGAGACGGCCTCTGCGACCAGGAGCCTCGTGGAGTTGGTGCCGACGTCGATGGCCGCGACCCTCACGGCATTACGCACGGGGTCAGGCAATCCGGCCACCCCGCCTCGGCGAGCGCACGGGCGCCGACGGGGTTGGGTGGGTCGGCGAGCTCGTGCGCGAGATGCGCGTGGAGGCACTTCACCCGATCCGGGCCTCCCCCGGGAGGAGCGCCGGCATCCTCGACCACTTCATGTCTGTCCCGGCGCGCCCCGTAGCGCGCGATCGCCACGATCAGACGTGCCCTGAGCTCCGGGTGCTCCTCCATCCGGGCCCCGAGCTCCGCCATGAAGCCCTCCGCCTCGAGACGGCTCATGCGCTTGACGAGAAGCGGGCACGTCAACCAGAACAGGGTGGGGAAGGGGGTGCCGTCGTCGAGGCGGGGATGGTTCTCGATGACCGTCGGCACTCCGAGGTGGCACCGGCCCACCACGGCCCAGCGGCCGCGCACCGGGCGGCCCAGTTGCGCCTCCACCACGCGCCGGTCTTCGTCGCTGTGTTCGAGTGTCACGAAACCCATTGTCCCCGCCCCCAGATGTTCTTTGAGGACCGCCGGCCCCGCTCCTGCGGGGCTCGCGCTCCTTAAAGGTGCAAACCGGGGGTCTAGAAACCCAGGAAGTACAGCAGCGACTCGGTCCAGCTCGGCTCGGGGGCCGCCCGCGGCTGCTGACGCAGTGCCAGGCGACGCTCCCTCTCCTCGAGGGCCTTGGTGCTCGGGGGCATTACCACCATGCTGGTCTCGCCGGGTCGCACCATCCCGACCTCGCGCGCCTGCTGCTCGACGAAGTCGGGGTCCTGCAGGCGGTGGATGCGGTCGTCGAGGCGTCGGTTGGCCCTTTCGAGGCCGCGGAGGTCTTGCGCCATGCCGGAGATCCGATCGCGCTGCTCGATGAGCTGGCGCGTGGGCTCTATCGCCATCGCCCCGGCGAGCCCGACGATCAGCAGAACCCCGGCGACCTGCGGCGCGACCCCGAACTTCGAGCGAGGGAAGCGAGGCCGCAGGCGCAGCGCCATCTCTCTCACGGCGGCGACCACCTGGGGAAGGCGCGAGCGCCTGGGTAGCGAGCGGCGTCACCGAGCACTTCCTCGATCCGCAACAGCTGATTGTACTTTGCCGTGCGCTCGCCACGGGTGGGAGCGCCTGCCTTTATCTGACCGGAGTTAGTGGCCACCGCGATGTCGGCGATCGTCGAATCCTCCGTCTCCCCCGAGCGGTGAGATATGACCGTCGAGTACGACGCGCGCTGTGCGATCCGGACGCACTCCAAGGTCTCCGAGAGGCTCCCGATCTGGTTCGGCTTGATCAGGATCGCGTTGGCGGCTCCCTCGGAGATGCCGCGTTCGAGGATCTCCGCGTTCGTGACGAAGAGATCGTCCCCGACGAGCTGGACTCTGTCGCCTACGTGTTCCGTGAGGAGCTTCCAGCCGTCCCAGTCGTTCTCGGCCATCGGGTCCTCGATCGAGACAATCGGATAGTGGGAGACCCAATCTTCCCAGAACGACGCCATCTCCTCGCTCGACAACTTGCGGTCCTCGGACGCGAGCACATAGGACCCATCCCCGTAGATCTCCGACGTCGCGGGATCGACCGCAATCGCGACGTCGCGCCCCGGTTCGAAGCCGGCGTCGCCGATCGCCTCGGTCAGCAACTCGATCGCCTCGGAGTTGGCGCGGAGATCGGGGGCGAACCCACCCTCGTCGCCGACGCCGGTCGACAACCGCCGGTCGACGAGGATCTTCTTCAACGCGTGGTAGGCGTTGCTTCCCCACTCCAGAGCCTCGAAGTACGACGCGGCGCCGATCGGAGCGAGCATGAACTCTTGGAAGTCCAGCGCATTGTCTGCATGCGCGCCGCCGTTGATGACATTCATCAGCGGAACGGGCAGAAGATGGGCATCGGGCCCACCGATGTATCGGAACAGCGGCATCTCGAGCTCGGCCGCGGCCGCGTGCGCGGTTGCGAGCGACACGGCGAGGATCGCGTTTGCCCCGAGTTTCGATTTGTCGTCGGTTCCGTCGATGTCGCGCATCAGCTGATCGAGCCCGCGCTGGTCGAGCGCGTCGTGGCTCAGGATCTGAGGAGCGATCACGTCGTTGACGTTGGCCACGGCGGTGGCCACCCCCCTGCCCCGGTAACGATCACCGTCGTCGCGGAGCTCGAGGGCCTCGCCCGCCCCCGTCGACGCCCCCGACGGGACCGCGGCCCGGCCGCGGGCCCCCGTGTCGAGGATGACCTCGGCCTCCACGGTGGGGT
>JBOGWZ010000218.1:0-3438 GCA_050694075.1 Actinomycetota bacterium
TCCAGGATGTCCTCGCCCTGGCCTTCGTAGACGATCGTGCCCTTCTCCATCACGAAGACGCGGTCGGCGATGGCAAGCACCCCCGCGTTCTGCTCGACCATGAGCACGGTGGTTCCGTCCTTGTTGATCCGGTCGATGACCTCGAACACGGTCTCCGTGAGCTTCGGAGAGAGCCCAAGCGAGGCTTCGTCGATCAGGAGCAGCTTCGGACGCGCCATCAGGCCACGGGCGATGGCCAGCATCTGCTGCTCTCCTCCCGAGAGCGTGCCGCCGAATTGGGTCCACCGCTCGCGCAGACGCGGGAAGTAACTCACCGCGCGTTCGACGATCTCGCGGGTGTTCTTCCGGTCGCGCCTGTAGGGCCACGCGCCCAACCGCAGGTTCTGGGCGACGGTTAGCTGCGGGAAGATGTGACGTCCCTCCGGAACGAGGACGATGCCCGCGGATACGAGCTTGCGAGGGTCGCTCGCGGTCACGTCGCTTCCGTCGAAACGGATCGTTCCTCCCCAGGCGGCGTGCAGGCCGGCGATCGTCAGCACCGTTGTGGTCTTGCCCGCGCCGTTCAGGCCGAGCACCGCGGCGACCTCGCCTTGCTCGATGTCGAACGAGATGCCCTGCAGGACCTGAAGGCTTCCGTATCCGGTCACCACGTCGCGCATCTCAAGAAGCGGCACCGGCGATCTCCTCCACCTTCGCGGCCTCGCCACCGAGGTAGGCGGCGATGACCTCCGGGTTCTTCTGCACGACGTCGGGACGGCCCTGACCGAGGAGCTTGCCGAAGTTCAGCACGTATACGTAGTCGCACACGTCGGCCACCAGCGGCACGTGGTGCTCGATCATCAGCACCGTGAGGTTCAGCGTCTTTCGGAGCTCGAGGAGGCGCTGGCCGAAGGCATGAGCCTCGTCGGGTCCCATGCCGGAGGTGGGTTCGTCGAGAAGTAGCACGTCGGGGTCGGTGGCGAGAACCGTGGCGATCTCGATCAGCTTCAGCGTCCCGTAGGGGAGTCCCGCGAGCTTCGAGCTCGCGAGGTGAGCGAGGTCGAAGAAATCGAGGACCTCCATCGCGTTCTCGCGCAGTCGCCGTTCCTCAGCGAAGGAGCCAAGAGCCCCAAAGATGCCTGCCCACGCCCCATAGGCGATGCGCGGGTGCTGGGCGACCAGGCAGTTCTCGAGCACGGTGAGCTCGCGAACGAGCCCGATGTTCTGGAAGGTTCGCCCGAGTCCGAGCGCGACTCGGCGGTGTGTGGGAAGCACCGACACATCGCGTCCGCGATACGCCACCGTTCCGGTGTTGGGGGTGTAGGCCCCCATCATGCAGTTGAACAGCGTCGTCTTGCCGGCGCCGTTGGGTCCGATCAGACCTACGATCTCCCACTCGGGGACGTCGAGGGTCACGTCGTCGAGGGCGACGAGTCCCCCGAAACGGATCCCCATGTTCCGGACCTCGAGCACCGCGCCCATCAGACGTCCCTCTCCCGTTTCGAGGAGCTGCCGACGAGGTTCCCCCATACGTCGGGGGCCCTCACCGCGGGGCTTCCGTCCGAGCTTCCACCGGCCTCTTCGGTCGTCTGAACGGAGGGCCTGTCCAGGCCGAGTCGCGTCTTCAACGTCTTGAGCGGGGGTTCGTGGTGGTGCTTGCCACCACCGTCCGGGTGCATCGAGAAGCGTTCGCCCCGCAGCCATCTCGTTATGGGCGAGATCTGCTCCGCGATGCCGCCCTGGAACTGCACGATCGTCAACGTGGCGAGAAGAGCGCCGAATACCAGACTGAAGTGGCTGGGGTCCCGGGCCAGCTCGTCGCGCACGTAGTGCTCGAGACCGCTCCACAGCTCGACGAGGAAGGGGAAGAGGGCGAAGAAGGCACCGCCGATAACCACTCCGACACGGTTCCCCAGCCCTCCCACAACGACCATCAGCACCCACAGCAACGCGGTGGCGAACGTGAAGTCGTTCACCACGACGTTCGTGTTGCGGAACGCGAAAAGGCTGCCGGCGAGGCCGGCGAAGATGCCGGAGACCACGAAGGCGAGGAGCTTGTACGAGGTGACGTTGATCCCGTAGGACGCGGCCACCGCCTCGGAGTTCTTGACCGAGATGATCGCGCGGCCGACCTTAGAACGGAGGAGGCGCCAGTCGACGAAGAGCACGAGGGCAACGAACAGGAAGCAGAGGTAGGCGAAGGCGCGGTCGGAGGTGAAACCGTCGGGCCGTGGAGCGGGAACACCGGCGCCGCCGCCGGTGAACGCGGGGATCTCGAAGATCGAGGTCTCGGCCACGAACCCGTAGGCGAGGGTGAGCAGCGCGAGGTAGAGCCCCTTGATCCGAAGGGCGACGATGCCGAGGACCCCGCTGGCCACTGCGCCGCTCAATATCGCCAGGAGGGTCGCGATGCCGAAGGCTCCGAGGGAGCACCCCTCGGTCGTGGTGCAGTTGCCGGCCTTCGTCACGTAGTTGGCGGCGGTGAAAGCGGCGATCCCGATGAAGGCGTGATGGCCGAGGGACACCTGGCCTGTGTAGCCGAGGATCACGTTGAGGGAGAGCCCGATGATGGCGTACACGGCCGCGAGCGCGATGCGATCCGCCCAGAAGCCGGGAACGACCGCGGTGATCCACAGGACGCCGCCGAAGATCGCCACGAGGACGCCGAGGCGAGCGGCCCATCCCCGGGTGGAGGGGTGGAACCGGTCGGTGACCCGGGCCGGCGCCTGCAGCGCCTCGGTCGCGCTCACGCCTCGGTCCCCAGCAGCCCCGCCGGCCTGACCAGAAGCACGATCAAGAGGGCGGCCACCAGCGCGACGTTTTCGAATCCGGGAACGACGCTTCCCAGGAGATCCTCGCCGAGGTAGTAGTGGCCACCCGCCCACTCCGACACCCGGGAGATGATCCCCACGGCGACCCCGCCGACGAACGCGCCGGGGAGGCTCGTCATCCCACCCAGCACCGCGGCCGTGAAGCCGGGTATGAGCAGTCCGGTCGTGACCGACCCCGGGGCCAGCACGCCCGCGAGCGGCACGAACAGGATCCCGGCGATCGCCCCGAGGAACGCGGCCGAGCCCCAGATGAAGCGCGAGGTCCGCTCGACGCCGATGCCCACCACCCGCGTCGCGAAGGCGTCCTGGCTGGTCGCCAGGACCGCGAGTCCGAGGTCGGTCTTGGAGAAGAAGTAGGCGCCGATCGCGGCGAACACGATCAGCACCCCGATCACCAATATCCCCTGCGGTTCGAGGATGAAGTTGAAGAGCTCCACGCCGCGCGGGTTGCCCTCCGCATCGAGACCGGGGATCGCCGGGTCCAGGGCCTTGGCCTCGGGGAGGAACAGCAGGATCTGCACGCCGATCGACAGCAGTGCGAACGCGATCGTGGCGACCAGAACCGTGATGCGAGGCGCCTCCAGCAGCGGACGGATGACCACCCTCTCCATGGCGAGACCGACCAGCA
>JBOGWZ010000219.1:0-3352 GCA_050694075.1 Actinomycetota bacterium
CTATGTCGGAACGATCATGCAGCTGTGCCAGGAGCGGCGGGGCGAGCTCAAGGAGATGCATTATCTGTCGCCTGAGCGGGTCGAGATTCGCTACCACATGCCGCTCGGGGAGATCATCTTCGATTTCTTCGATCAGTTGAAGAGCAAGACGAAGGGCTACGCATCGCTCGACTACGAGCCGGTTGGGCTGAACCCGGCCCAACTGGTCAAGGTTGACGTGCTGTTGAACGGGCAGCCGGTTGACGCGTTCTCGACGATCGTCCATCGCGACAAGGCCTACGACTACGGCAAGACGATGACCGAACGATTGCGGACCCTGATCCCGCGTCAGATGTTCGACGTCCCCATCCAGGCGGCGATCGGGTCGCGCATCATCGCTCGCGAGACGGTTAGGGCCAAGCGCAAGGACGTGCTCGCCAAGTGCTACGGGGGAGACGTCACTCGCAAGCGAAAGCTGCTCGAACGGCAGAAGGCAGGCAAGAGAAAGATGAAACAGATCGGCTCCGTCGAGGTCCCGCAGTCGGCCTTCATCGAAGCGCTGAGAGTCGAGCCGAGTCAGGCGGCCAAGTCGTGAAGCTCCTACGGGCTCCCGAGAGGACGGGAGAGTGGCTCGAGGACCCGGGTTTCGGGGTCTACGTCCATATCCCCTTCTGTCTCAAACGTTGTGACTACTGCGACTTCAACACCTACGAGGGCCAGGAACACCTTCACCGCGACTATGTCGAAGCGCTGGTGCGTGACATCGAACGAATAGAAGGCGACGTCCCGGCGGCCTCTTCCGTGTTCTTCGGAGGCGGCACCCCGACGCTGCTTCCTCCCGCCTCGTTGGCGATGATCCTTCGCGCCGTCGCGGCGCGCGTCGGGGTCGCGCCGGATGCAGAGATCACCGTCGAGGCCAATCCCGAGACGGTCGACGAAGATGCATTCGAGTCTTTGCTCGAGGCCGGTTTCAATCGGTTCTCGGTCGGTGTGCAGTCTTTGCGTCCCCACGTGCTCCGCGGCCTTGGTAGGACGCATTCCGCGGAGTCCGCGCTCGCCGCGCTGGCGGCAGCGCGCCGCGCCGGGGTGGAGGACCTCAACGCAGACCTGATCTTCGGGTCCCCGTGGGAGCGAGCGGACGACTGGCTGGCATCCCTTAATGGGGTCGTCGAGGCGGCACCCGACCATGTGAGCGCGTACGCGCTCACCGTGGAGGAGCACACACCACTCCACACGCTGGTCGCGACCGGGAGGATTCCCGACGTCGATCCGGACGTGCAAGCGGAGCGCTACGGGGTCGCGGAGGAGGTGCTCGAGGCCGGCGGGTACGCCCGCTACGAGATCTCGAACTGGGCCCGCGCCGGTCACTGCTCACGTCACAACCTCCTTTACTGGTCGGCGGGTGACTACCTCGGCTTCGGCGCCGGTGCCCACGGCCACCTGGGTGGCAGGCGCTACTGGAACGTCCGCCTGCCGCGCTCGTTCGTCGATGAGGTCGCGGCGGGCCGGCCGACCGAGGCGGGGGCGGAGAGGCTCGGACCAGACGAGCGGGTGGGAGAGGCCCTCATGCTGGGGCTGCGGCTCTCCTCGGGGGTCGATCTCGCCGCCTTCGGGCGCAGGTTCGGCACCTCCGGCCTGTCCCGCCGGGCGGCCACGATCGCCGCCCTCGAGGCGGAGGGCCTCGTCGAGACCGCCGGGGGACGGCTCCGGACGGCGCCCCGAAGGCTCCTCGTCGCCTCGGAGGTCGCCCGCCGCCTGCTGTAGCTGTAAAGGCCCTTGTTCGCCCTGCCGAAAAAGCTCGTATATGGCCGACCCCTTTGTGGTCCTCTCAGGAGGCAACGACCGGGGGCCGCGCTCGGCAGACGCGCGGTCCGACCGTCGCATGCCCGGCGTCGTGCACGACCTCGCCTCGATCCAGGATGCGGAGGAGCTGCCCGACCTCTTCGCCGGGCTCGCTCACGCGGTCGTCCGAGCCCTGGCGGCGGATGCCTGCCTGGTCTCGACACTCGACGACGACCAACAGGTGTTGCGAGATGTCGCCGCGAGTGTGATCCCTCCCGCTCGCCTGAACATGATCGCCGAGGAGTACAGGCTCAAGAGCTTCCCTGCGACGAGGCGTGTGATCGAGACCGGGGAGCCGATCGAGATCTCCATCTCGGATCCCGACTGCGACGAAGCCGAACGAGCGTTCCTTGCCGAGATCGGTTTCCCCCGCGTGTTGATCTGCCGAATGGCGGTCAACGGGCGAGCGATCGGGACGATCGAAGTGTTCCGGCTTGCCGACCGGGGTTTCCGTGAAGACGACGGCCACCAGGTCGAGGTGTTGGCTGCGTTCGCTGCCAACTCTTACTCGCGCATCCAGCTGGCGGCGAAGCTCGACGCTCACTACACGGAAACGATCTCGGCTCTGATGTCGGCACTCGAGGCCCGTGACCCCTACACGCAGGCCCACACGTCGCGCATCCGCGACATGGCCGTAGCGCTCGCGGTGGGGCTACAGGTCCCCAGCGATATCCGGCGCGCGGTGAAGCTCGGTGCGATCCTGCACGATGTCGGAAAGATCGGGATCCCGGATGCGATCCTTCTCAAGCCGGGCCCCCTCACCGACGAGGAGTGGGTCATCATGCGCGCGCACCCCGCGATCGGAGAGCGCATGCTCGGCAACATCGATTTCATCAACCCCGCGCTCCCGATCATCCGTCACCATCACGAACGGTGGGACGGACGGGGATACCCGGACGGCATCTCCGGCGAGAGGATCCCGGTAGGAGCCCGCATCGTTGCCGTGTGCGACGCGCTCGACGCGATGACCTCGGACCGACCCTACCGGCCCGGGATGACGATTGAGGCGGCCTGCGACGAGCTGCTCGTGTGTGCGGGAGCGCAGTTCGATCCCACGTGCGCGGCGTTGCTCGTGGACGTGGTTTCTCGCATAGGCGAAGAGCACCTCGAGGAGAAGTTCGTCCACTACGCGAGCTAGCCCGCGGCCCTATCCGCCGTTGCCGCTTGGCGGTGGAGAGAGAGGGAAGCGCGCGAAGTACGGGTGGCCGGGATCGATCACCGCGTCGATGATCCCGTGTTCCTTCGCCTCCTGCGGCGTAAGGAGCACACCACGCTCGAGCTCTGCCACTATCCGCTCTTGGTCTGCTCCGGTGTGCCGGACGGCGATCTCGACTAGGGATCGCTTCCTCCGACGAGCTTCGCCTACCTGCGCCTCGATGTTGTCGAGCCCCTCGAGGTGTTCTTCGGGAAACTTGATGAGGATCAAGATGTTCTCGAACGCCAGCCTCTTCCCGATCGCCCCCGCCGCAAGGAGGAGCGCAGCCGTGCCTTTCGCCTGCGACATGCAGATGGTGGCCACCGGGGCGGATAA
>JBOGWZ010000220.1:0-3350 GCA_050694075.1 Actinomycetota bacterium
TGTGACTTCTGCCGCGATCCGCGGAGAGAAGGCACACTGATCTGCGTCGTGCAGGAGCCTCCCGACATCGTCGCGATAGAGCGCACGCGCGAGTACCGAGGCCTCTACCACGTGCTGCAGGGGGCCATCTCTCCTATAGAGGGGGTGGGCCCGGAGGATCTCCGGGTCGCCGAGCTCCTCGAGCGGCTGAAGTCCCCGCCCGAGGGAGGGACCGCCGTCGCCGAGGTCATCGTCGCCACCAACCCCAACATCGAGGGCGAGGCGACGGCGATGTACCTGGCCCGGCTGATAGAGCCCCTCGGGATCAAGGTCACCCGGTTGGCCAGCGGGCTCCCCGTGGGTGGGGACCTGGAGTACGCCGACGAGGTCACCCTGGGCCGGGCGCTCGAGGGCCGGAGGCGCATCTCCGGGTGACGAAAGGAGGGGGGAGGGGGGAACCAGTGAGGCGCCTCGGCGCCGGGGTTCCCCCGGCAAATAGGGACATAGGGGCTTGGCTTGGTCCCTCCCAGGTGGGAGGATTCAGGTCCGCAGTGACGAACTGCGTTCTTACGGGTACATACCGTAGTTGAGCACCGGAGACGGGAGGGGAGATAAGCCACAGCATGGGAGATAAGCCACAGCACGCGGACGTGCGGCCGTATCTTCTGCACGCGCTGGTGGCCACCACCGTCGTGGTGCTTCTGCCGCTTGCGCTCGTGTTCGTTCTCCTCGCGGCCATCGATCCCGATCCCCCCGCGCTCGTCACCGCTGTGGTCGGCGCGGGTATCTCGATAACCGCGGCCACCATGGGCTCGGCGGTGTGGATGCGCCGCCCGGAGTCCGCGGACCTGAGCTTCGGCGAGCTGATGATCTGGGGCTGGTTCCGGCGCGTGCGCGCCGAGGAACAGCTAAAAGAAGGAACACGCCTCTTGGGTCTGGACCGCTCGGGGACCCCCCGCGAGGAGCCCAAGGTCCCGCAGATCGAGCAGCTCGAGATCCTTCGCGACCTCAGCCGCGCGCTCGAGGCCAAGGATCCCTACACCCACGGCCACTCACAACGGGTGGAGCGCCACTGCTACCGCACCGCCCTGGGGATGGGTCTTTCGGTGAACGACATCGAGGAGCTGCGCAAGGCCGCCTCGCTCCACGACGTCGGCAAGGTAAGGGTCCCCGATCGGCTGTTGCGCAAGGCCGGCGACCTCACGCTCGAGGAGCGCGCGGTCGTCCAGGAACACGTGCTGGTCGGCGCATGGATGGTCTCCCGCGTCGGGAGCCGGGAGGTGATCGAGGCCGTCCGGCATCATCACGAGCGCTGGGACGGCACGGGCTACCCGGACGGCCTTTCCGGCGCCGACATCCCCCTGTTCGCTCGGATCATCGCGGTGACCGACGCATACGACGCGATGACTTCAACGCGTCCGTACCGCGCGGGGCTGGGACGGCCGACCGCCGTGGACGTGCTCAAGGAAGAGGCCGGCAGGCAGTTCGATCCGCTGATCGTCGACGCGTTCCTGTCGACGCTGCGGGTTCCGGTCCCGATAGCGGGGGTCCTGGCATTCCTTCCTGCGCCCCGGATCGCGCGGGAGCTCGCGGTGTGGCTGAAGAGGGTCGGTGCGGGAAGCCTTGCGCCGGCTGCCAGCACGGCCGGCGCGGCCGTGTTCCTGGGAGCGGCGGTATTGGCGCCGCCCCATGTCTCGGCCCCCGCCGACGCACCGCCACCCCCCGTCTCGGCAAGCGCCGAAGAAGACGAGACCGAGTCGGCGATGTCCGTCGCTCCTGCCCCTAAACGCGAACGGCGCGAGCGCGACCCGGTCGCGCTCGGGACAAGAGTCGAGCGCGCGCCCTCGACCACGCGGGCCCCCACTCGCACGGCCCCCGTCGCCGCGCCCGAGCCCGGGCCTGCGGAGGAACCGAGCGGCGAGGTCGACGTAGACACGCCGCCCGAGGCGGCCGAGCAGCCCAAGACCAAGAAAGCAAAAGCGAAGGGCGACCCCCAGTCCGGGAAGGGACGAGACTGTCCCCCGGATCACCCGGGCAACGGCGACGGCGAGGGGACCGACCTCCACTGCGACCCCTAGCGCTGACTTGCATCCCAGCGCCCCAATAGGGGCGCTCACGTTCAAGTCGGCAGGGCCGCGGTTAACTTCTTCGCATGGCTCTGATCGTTCAGAAGTACGGCGGCACGTCCATGGCCGACGCCGAGAGGATCCGGCGCGTCGCGGAGCGAGTGGTGAAGGCCGCCGACGCCGGGCAGAAGGTGTGCGTCGTCGTGTCGGCGATGGGCCAGACGACCGACGAGCTGATCTCTCTCGCGCAACAGACGTCGCCGGCACCCCCGCCCCGCGAGATGGACATGCTGCTGACCGCCGGCGAGCGCATATCGATGTCGTTGCTCGCCATGGCGATACACGAGCTCGGCCGGGACGTGGTGTCGCTCACCGGCTCGCAGGCGGGGATCGTCACCGACACCGTCCACGGCAGGGCGCGCATCCTCGAGGTGCGAGCCGACCGGGTCAACACCGCGCTCGAGTCGGGGAAGATCGTCATCGTCGCCGGTTTCCAGGGGGTCTCGACCGAGTACGACGTGACGACGCTGGGGCGCGGTGGTTCGGATACGACCGCGGTCGCGCTCGCGGCGGCCCTCGGCGCGGACGTGTGTGAGATCTTCACCGACGTCGAGGGCGTCTACACCGCGGACCCGCGCATCGTTTCCGGGGCGCGCAAGCTGCACGCGGTGTCCTACGAAGAGATGCTCGAGCTCTCGGCGGCCGGGGCCAAGGTCCTGATGCTTCGTTCCGTCGAATACGCTCGCAATCACGAGGTGCTCCTCCACGTGCGCTCGTCGTTCTCCGACGACGAGGGGACCTGGGTGAGAGAGGAGGACGTCCGGATGGAGCAGGCGATCATCTCCGGCATCGCGCACGATACGTCGGAGGCGAAAGTGACGATCATGGGCGTGCCCGACCGGCCCGGGATCGCGGCGCGTGTCTTCCGCCCCCTGGCCGACGAGAGCATCAACATCGACATGATCGTGCAGAACATCTCGTCTCAAGGCCGAACCGACATCTCCTTCACCCTTCCGAAGGACGATCTGCGCCGGGCGAAGCCCATACTCGATGCCACCGCGACGGAGGTCGGCGCGACCGGTGTCCAGGCCGATCCCGACATAGCCAAGGTTTCGCTCGTGGGGGCCGGGATGAAGACGCACCCTGGCGTAGCCGCAGACATGTTCGACGCGCTGTCAGAGGCCGGCATAAACATCGAGATCATCTCTACCTCGTCCATCCGCGTGTCTTGCGTCGTGCGCGCCGGTGACGTCGAAGGCGCGGTCCAGGCGATCCACGACCGTTTCCGGCTCTCCACCGACGTGA
>JBOGWZ010000221.1:0-3318 GCA_050694075.1 Actinomycetota bacterium
AAACATGGTCGTGCGGCCGCACGACTCGCCGCTCGAGCCGACGCCGCCTCGCGTCGCGGTGCGGATTATGGGTTCGCCGTTCAGACTGCGCTATGTGACCGGTCCGCTTTTTGGTCCGCCTCTTAGTCCTCTCACGTGGCCCCGGTGGCGAGCTCAATCAGCGTGCCCAAGGCGATTTCGGAATCTCAAAGCTTCCAGAGAATGAACCTGCGACGCGAAACCGCAGGGCGACCCTGCACAGATGTAGGGAGTGCCTTGCCGGGGGCACAGACGCCTATGGGGTGCGCGGCCCCCGTCAGGGTGCGTCAGCTCGTGAACCAACGTCACCCTGATGGTCAGCTCGCGCTTCGTCGGGTCATAGCTCGCCTCAAAGCCAAGAGCCGCGAGCAGTGTCCGGAACCACCCGTCGGATCGCGGACTGTGTCAGGAAGTAGAGCCAACGCCCCGGCCCCTTCGCGACGTCGAGGATGCCGTCGTTCCCCTTGAAGATCACGCGGTCGCGACGCACGCGCGTCCCCTTGGCGTTGATAACGATGCGGTGCAGTCGGCCGGCCGAGAAGTCGCCGACATAGATGTCGCCCGACAGCCGCTTCAGCCGCCCCTTGTACCACCACGGGTCGGTGGGTGCGATGATGCCGCTCCAGCGGAGCAACGGACTCTCCGGATCATCACCGACCCCGGCGGTTCCGCACTCATAGCCCGGCCCCCAGCCGTAGTTCCGTCCCTTGCGGATGCGGTTGAGCTCGTCGTCGCAGTCCGGGCCGTTGTCGGTCGCGAACAGCTTCTTGGTGCCCGGCTTCTTGGTGAGGCCGAACGGGTTGCGGAGCCCGTACGCCCACACCGACGTGTCGTCGAGCGAGCCCGTGAATGGGTTGTCCGAAGGGACACCGCCGTTCGGGTTGTAGCGAAGGATCTTACCGAGCCGGTTCGAGGTATCCTGTGAGTTGCTCGGCGAACCCTGGTCTCCGACGGAGACGAACAGCTTGCCGCCGGCGAATTCGAGCTGGCCCCCGAGGTGGCCGTCGGAAGAGGCTTCGATGCCCGTGACGATGTGTTTCCGATCGCGGCAGCGGTTACTGCGCACGGTGAATCGCGTGACGCGGTTCTCGAGCGGTGACGCGTTCGTGTAGTAGACGTAGAGGTAGTGGTTGCGCTTGTAGTTCGGGTGGAGCACGATCCCGAGGGCTCCGCGGTACCCGTTGGCGTTGACGTCGAGGTTCACGCACGCCCTTTTCCTCAGACTCCGCCCGATCAGTACCCGTACCTTGCCGGTGTCCTTTTCGGTGAAGAAGATCTTCTTGGTCCCGGGCACCCACGCCATGTCGACCGCGAATGAGAGGTCGCTCTTGTAGGTTTTGACCCTCATGCCGCGGGGCAGGGCGGCGGCGGGGCCGGCGGCCGATACCAACACGAACACGACGAGGGCGGTGGCCAGCGTTCGCGACGGTCGCATCGCGGCGAGATTACCAACCGGTCAAGAAGCTGGATATGAGCGAGATGTGGAACTCCAACTCAGTCATCTCATGGCTCTTGGCGCGAAGCGGTCTGCGGCTAGAAGAGATCCACCCCCCGATGGGCGGACGCGCACCTGGATGGGCAGTCGGGGTGAGCCCAGCAACTCGACAGGTTCTCGCTCGCTGCGCTTCATCTGGTCCGACAACAACAGGTGCCTAGTCCGGCGCGCTAGGCACTCGACGCTCCCTCCGGGATGCTGATGTGGGTCAGCCCCGCGAACGGCGTGTCGAAGTTGAACCCCGGGACGCTGAGCTCGAACCCCTCCGTCTCACCGGTGTCGATGCCGGCGAAGAGGACGTTGCAGTTGATCTGCAGCGTGCCCGCCAGCGATCCGCCTGCGTCCGGACGCAGGACGACGGTGACGACGAGGATGCTCGCGCGAATGCGTCCGTAGTCGCCGAAGGGCGGGTCGCCGGCGTCGTAGCTATCGAAACCCGTCACGTTCCACTTGCCGGAGGCGAGCGGCTCCGAGCCGGGCGAAGCGAAGTCCTCCACGTGGACGAAGTTGCCGCCGCCTCCGCGATCCACCACTCCGGAGGTCGCCTTGAAGCTACCCGCCCCTTCGAGGATCATCACATGGTCGGTCGCCTCGTCGTCCGATGTCCTACTCAGCGCCACGAGCGAGAAGTGCTGGTGGCCGCCCCCCTTGCGTTGTCCAGCCAGCGAGGCCGGGGTGACGGCGAGCGCGCCCAGGCCGACCGACCCGATCCCGACGCGCGTGACGAACTGTCTGCGGTCCATGTTCTTTCCTCTCTCTCCATCAGACCGCCTATGTGCGGCGGGGTCGCCCCTAAAAGCAGTCGGGCGGGCGGGTCGCGGCCTCGCGCTCGCACGGCATCGGCTTGCCCCACAGATGCCTTCACTCCCCGGGTACTCCGGCGCGCCATCCCCGAGCCTCTCTTTCCCCTCTTGTCCGACAGTCTTAGGCCGTGAGGGCTCGGGGTCAAGCGGCGGGAGTGCCAGGTTCGAGGAGGGGAGGCCTGTTCCTGGGAGCAGCCACTCCCTCAGCGAGTCTTGACGCCTGAGGTTGCGAACACTCCCAAGGTTCAGTGGACCCAGCTTCCCGTAATGAGAACCACCTATCGCCCCTCCAGCTGGAAAGCCCGCACACCTCGATCCGGTGGCACGACGGCCTTTAGGCTCCTGCCCCAGGACTTCGCACGAGATCGTGTTCGTAAGCGTAGGCCGTTGCTGCAGCGCGCGAGGTGAGGTCGAGCTTGGTGAAGATGTGGCTCACGTGACTCGCGACCGTCTTCTCACTGATCACCAATTCGGTCGCTATCGCGCGGTTGGTCTTACCGGTGGCGATCAGTGACAGCACCTCTACCTCGCGTGCCGTCAGACCGCCGGGCGCCCGGGGCGCCCCGACCTGCGACAACTCCACAACTCGCCCGACATCGGGCGCTGCGGCTAATCCCTCGAACACTGAGCGGGCCGCGTCCAGTTCCATCTCCGCCCCCTCTTCGTCGCCCAGAGCCCGACAAGCCAACGCGATCGGAACGCGAGCCCGTGCTGCTTCGTAAGGAGCTTCAAGAGCGCGCCACCCCATCCAGGCGTGACGGAGCAATACGAGTGCATCCTGCGGCTCGTTCTCGGCCAAAAAGACGGCGCCGGCCGCATACTCGGCGAGGGCCTGAAGAAGGGGTGACGCGAGGTCGCCGGCGATCGCAGACAGTTCCTCAGCAGCCGCCTTCCCTGCTTGGACGTCACCCGCCGCCAGCGCGATCTCGACATAGGGCGCCAGCAGTCGGGATCGCGAAATGGGATCCCCCGCTTCTTCGAGCACGCGTCGGATCGCTGCCA
>JBOGWZ010000222.1:0-3302 GCA_050694075.1 Actinomycetota bacterium
CCTCACTGGTTCCCCCCTTCCCCCTCCTTCACAGGGGGTGGCGGCCGGCGAAGCCCTCCTCCGGGCGGTGCCAGTGGGCGACGCTCTCCTCCCCGAGCTTCCAGCACAGATAGGCGGGCTCCCCCTCGAGCTCGGCGGGGAAATCCACCAGCCCGGTGGAGATGTCCCTCAGCTCGACGGACCACTCCTTGAGGCGGTCCAGGAGCTCGGCGACCCGACCCAGGACCCGCGCCTGGTCATCCCCGGTCGGCGTCCAGCCGTTGCCTCGGGCCGTCCGGGCTATCTCGGCGCGGATCAGCGCGGCGTCCTCGAAGATGTCGCGCAGCTCCACCAGGGTGGGGGCGAGGTACGGGAGCAGGGCGTTCGCCTCCTCCGGGGTGTAGAGGCGCTCGGCCATTATTCGGGACGGACCCACCGGCAGAAGATGTCCTCGATCGGTCCTCCGAGTTGGCGGGCCCGGTCGACGGCCGCCGTCCGGTCGTAAGCGACGCGCCGGTGCGTGAAGGACACGTCGGCCCCCTGGACGTCGATCAAGAGATAGGAGGCGAGGTCGGAGTCCTTGGGCATCCCCACGGATCCCGGGTTGCACACGATGGTCCCCTCGACGAGCTGCCTTACGAACGCGACGTGCACGTGGCCGTAGACGACGACTCTGGCTCTGCCCTCATAGTTGGCGAACTCGGCGGCGGGGGCGTCGGGCTCAGGAGCCACGAAGGGGGACTCCGGAGTCCCGTGCACGAGGAGGATCGAGCCCGGGGCGCTGTGGCCGAGCGGAAGGTTCAGCAGCCACTGTGCGTGGTCGGCGGAGATGTTGTGCGCCTCCGCGATGCCGGCGAGGGCGGCGCGATCTTCCTGGTTTTCGATCGTCTGCGGGTCGCCGGTCACCCATACGTCGGTGTTGCCCTTCACCGTGATCCATCCCTCGGATCGGACCCGCTCGATGCACTCGCGTCCCCACGGTCCGCCCCACGCAAGGTCGCCCCCGCACCAGATCTCGTCCGGGCTCTGGGCCTCCAGATCACGGAGCACCGCCTCGAGCGCCACGAGGTTGCCGTGGATGTCGGAGATGACGCCGATCCGCATGACCGCGATGCTAGTGGCTGGCCCTCTACCATCTTCCGTATGGCAACCCTCGCCGATCGCATCCAGGCGCTCTCGGACCTGCCGAGGGCCGAGGCCGAGCACCTGCGCTCGCTGTGCTCGTCGTGGCAGGTGCTGGCCGATCTCTCCTTCTCGGACCTGCTCCTATACGTGAAGGTGGGCCTCGGAGAGGCGTTCCAGATCTGTGCACAGCTGCGGCCTCTGACCTCGCAGACCCTGAACCCACAAGACATGGTGGGTACCAAGGTCACACAACCCGAGCAACCGATCGTGGAGCGCGCCTTTCGCGAAGGGCGCATCTGGCAACAGGACGATCCCGTTCTCGTAGACGGGATCCCCATCCGGATGGACGCGGTTCCCGTGCGATACGAGGGCGAGGTCATCGCGGTGCTGACGAAGGAGGGGAGCCCCGCGACCTCCCGGCGTCCGGGCCGGCTCGAGCAGGTGTACCTCGACGCCGCCGAACGGGTCTCGAAAATGATCTGTGACGGAAGGTTCCCCTTCCGCGACGTTCCTTCGGGGGACTGGCCTCGAGTGGGGGAGGGCCTGCTGGTTCTGGACGACGAGGGACGGATCGCGTGGGCTTCACCCAACGCCCTATCGTCGTTGCACAGGCTCGGGATCCAGCAGGTCGTCCTGGGCCGGTACCTCGAGGACCTGGGTCTCGGCGAGACGCCGGTCCGCGCCGCGTTGAAGTCCCGTCGTCTCATGGACGGCGAGCTTGCGCGAGGCGATGCTCACGTTCGGCTGCGCGTCATGCCTCTTATCGACGACGAGCAAGTGAGCGGGGGGCTCGTGCTCGCACGCGACGTGAGTGAGGTGCGACAAAAGGAGCGCGTCATCTCCGTGAAGGACGCGACGATCCGCGAGATCCATCACCGCGTCAAGAACAACTTGCAGACGATTGCCAGCCTCCTGCGTCTCCAGGGACGCCGCGTTGGTTCGACCGAGGCGAAGGGGGCACTTCAGGAGAGTGTGTTGAGGATCGGCTCGATCGCGCTGGTGCACGAAACTCTGTCGGAGCAGCCCTCCGACGTCGCGGAGTTCGGTGAGGTTGCTCGCAGGATCGCGCAGATGGTGACGGATGGACTGGTCCTGCCCGAGCGCCGCATCGAGCTCAAGGTCGCCGGTTCGACGGGCGAGCTCGGGGCCGAGCACGCGACCCCTCTTGCCGTCACCGTCACGGAGTTGTTGCAGAACGCGATCGAGCACGCGTTCCCCGAGGGCCGCTCGGGTACGGTCGGCATCGAGCTCGCCCGCGAGGGCGATGAGGTCGTAGTCGTGGTGTGGGACGACGGCATCGGGATGCCCCATGAGATCCAGCGCGGCACCCGTCTCGGGCTCCAGATCATCCGCTCGCTGATCGAGGAGCTCGGAGGTTCGTTCCACATCACGTCCGACGGCGGCACCCGCGTAGAAGTGCGAGTCCCGATCACCCGAGAGAGCTAGGGCTCGGTAGGGGAGGGCTTTGGCTTCGGCGTTGGGGAGGGCTCGAGCGACGGGGATGGCTCCGGCGACGGCTCCTTGCCCTCGTTCTTCCCCTTCGTCGGGGACGGTGAAGCCGATGACGACGGACTCGGAAGGGGGAGCATCGTCGGCTCGGGGGTCGGGCAGTACTCGCGCGGCACCAGGTCGCGGAGCATCTTCACCGTTTTCCCCGGGCACCACGGTGCCGCGAGCAGTCCCGTCACGGGGTCGATCTCCACCCTGACCAGCGCGGACTTGGGGAGCAGGAACGGTTTGGCGGGAACGCCTTCCAGGGCCTCGAGCATGAACGCTCTCCAGATGCGGGCCGGGAACGTTCCACCCAGGACGCTGATCCCGCGCACGTTGAACATCGGGATGCGTCCCTGCGGGTAGCCGACCCATACCGCCGCGACGAGCTCCGGCGTGTAGCCGATGAACCAGGCGTCGGCGTAGTCGTTGCTCGTCCCCGTCTTGCCGGCCGCAGGGCGGCCGATATCCGCGGCCGTGCCGGTGCCCCGCTCGATCACCTGTTCGAGCACCTTGGTCAGCAGGTACGAGTTCCCCGGGGAGATGACTCCAGGGATCTCCTCTTGACTGGGTCGGAGGACGGCTCCGTCGGGAGTCGTCACACGGCGGATGGTGGTCGGATCCACTGCGGTCCCGCCGTTGGCGATGGTCGCGTAGGCGGCCGCCATGTCGAGCACGCTGACCTCACCGGAGCCGAGCGCCAGCGA
>JBOGWZ010000223.1:0-3299 GCA_050694075.1 Actinomycetota bacterium
AGCTAGCAGAGGGGTACGACACCGTTCTCTGCTAGCACGAGGGGTGTTTTCGCCCCTCCAGTTGGCAGAGAACGGTCATTTCGAGGTCGAGACCTCTTGCCCCCGGCACGCGACGGCCTGGCCGGCCGCGAGGCGGGCGGTCGGGATCCGGAACGGTGAGCACGACACGTAGTCGAGGCCGAGGTCGTGGCAGAAGATCACCGAATCGGGGTCGCCACCGTGCTCGCCGCAGATCCCGAGATGTAGATCGCGATTCGAGGCCTTCCCCTCGTCGACCGCGATCCTCATCAGCCGGCCCACGCCGGGCTCGTCGATGTGCACGAACGGGTTGTACGGCACCAGCTTTCGCTCCTCGTACAGGGCCAGGAACTTCCCGATGTCGTCGCGACTGAAGCCGAACGCGGTCTGTGACAGGTCGTTGGTACCGAACGAGAAGAAGTCGGCGTGCTCGGCGATCTCGCCCGCTGTGACGGCGGCGCGGGGAAGCTCGATCATCGTTCCGAACTCGAAGTGGAGGTCGACGCGGGCCTTTTCGACGATCTCCCTCGCCACCGGTTCGAGCTCCTCGCGCATCTGCCGCAGCTCCTCGGCGGTGGCGGCGAGCGGGATCATGATCTCCGGACGCGGGTCGCGCCCCTTCTTCTTTAGCTGCGCGGCGGCTTCGACGATCGCTCGCACCTGCATGGCGTACAGGCCGGGCTTGATGATGCCGAGCCGCACTCCTCTCAGGCCGA
Organism: Actinomycetota bacterium; assembly: GCA_050694075.1. GTDB lineage: Bacteria > Actinomycetota > CADDZG01 > CADDZG01 > WHSQ01 > JBOGWZ01. The sequence goes on from JBOGWZ010000223.1 coordinate 735, forward strand.
GCATCGGGTTCGTCTCGTGGAGCTCCTCGAGCTTGGCGAGAAGCGCCTTTCCCTCTTTGAGCGTGAACTTCTCGTCCCGCACCTTCACCGACTTCTTGCCGCGATCCTCCGCGAGCGCGACCTCCACGGCGAGGTCGACCCGGTCGGGCAGGAACTCGTGAAGGGGTGGATCGAGCAGGCGCACGGTGACGGGCAGCCCGTCCATCGCCTTGAAGATGCCGAGAAAGTCCCTGCGCTGAAGCGGCAGCAGCACCTCGTAGGCGTCCGCCTCCTCGTCCTCGGTCGAGGCGAAGATCATCTTGCGCACGGCCGCGACGCGTTCCTCGCCGAGGAACATGTGCTCGGTGCGACACAGCCCGATCCCCTGGGCTCCCCGTCGCCGCGCGTTCTCCGACTGTTCGGGGGTGTCGGCGTTCGCACGCACCTTCAACCTCCGGTGCTCGTCGGCGATGACCATGAAGCGCTCGTACGCCTTCCACAGCTTGGACCCCCGGGCCTTCTTGTCGCCCACCATCGCCGCGTCCAGCACCGACGGCTCGGTCTCGAGCTCCTCCGCATAGACGGTCCCGTCGGTGCCGTCGATCGTGATCCAGTCGCCCTCCCTCGCGGTCGTCCTGCCCACCGTGAAGCGCTTGGACTTGCGGTCGATGCGGATCGCCTCCGCTCCGCACACCGCCGGTATCCCCTCGCCGCGCGCGACCACGGCGGCGTGGCTATTCGTCCCGCCGGCCGAGGTGAGGATGCCCTGCGACGCAACCATCCCGTGATAGTCGTCGGGGTTCGTCTCGCGCCTGACGAGGATGACCTTCTCGCCCTTCTCCGCCCACTGCTCGGCCGCGTCGGCGTCGAACACCGCACGGCCCACGGCCGCCCCCGGAGAGGCGTTGAGCCCCGTTGCCACGGCCTCGGCGGACTTCTTGAGCTCGGCCTTGATGATCGGCTTGAAGAGCTCGTCGAGCTTCCCGGGGGTGAGGCGGCAGAACGCCGTCTGCTCGTCGATTAGCCCCTCGTCGACCATGTCGTAGGCGATGACCCACTCCGCCAGCGCAGTGCGCTTCCCGACGCGCGTCTGCAGCATCCACAGCTTGTTGCGCTCGACGGTGAACTCGACGTCGCACATATCCCTGTAGTGGCCCTCCAGGGTGTCGAGGTGGCGTATGAGCTCGTCATAGGCCTCCGGCTGGACGTCTCTCATCTCGGCGAGCGGCATCGTGTTGCGGATGCCGGCGACGACATCCTCCCCCTGTGCGTTCGCCAGGTAGTCGCCGTAGGGCTCCCTATCGCCCGTTGAGGGATCGCGAGTGAAAGCCACGCCCGTGCCGGAGTCGTCGCCGCGGTTGCCGAACACCATCGCCTGCACGTTGCACGCGGTGCCGAGGTCGTCGGGGATCTTGTTGCGCCTGCGGTAGTCGCGCGCCCGCTTGTTGTCCCAGGAACCGAAGACCGCCTCGATCGCAAGATGAAGCTGTTCGGTCGGGTCCTGGGGGAAGTCGCGCTTCGTCTCCTTCTTGATGATGCGCTTGAACGTCTTGACGAGCGCCCTGAGATCGGACGTGTCGAGGTCGATGTCGTTCTGGACGCCCTTCTTGTCCTTGGCCCCCTCGAGCGCTTCCTCGAAGAGATCCCCCTCGACGTCCATCACGGTCTTGCCGAACATCTGCAGCAAGCGCCGGTATGAATCCCATGTGAAGCGGTCGTCGCCGGTCTGATCGATCAGTCCTTCGACGCTCTCGTCGTTCAGCCCCACGTTCAGAACCGTGTCCATCATTCCCGGCATCGAGAACGGGGCCCCCGAGCGCACCGACACGAGCAGCGGGTCCGAGGCATCTCCGAGCTGGCGACCCATCGTCTCCTCGAGATGCTTGCGGTGCTCGGAGACCTCGTCGAGCAGGCCGTTGGGGAAGCCCCGCTCCTTCCGGAACGCGTTGCAGGCGTCGGTGGTGATCGTGAAGCCGGGAGGGACCGGGAGTCCGAGGTTGGTCATCTCCGCGAGATTGGCGCCCTTGCCGCCGAGCAGGTTCTTCCGCGACGCGTCACCCTCCGAGAAGTCGTAGACCCACTTGGTCATCTCGCGTCCCCTTCAGTTAGTTCGATGTCGAGTTGTTTGTCTTCGCCCTCAGCAAGCTCCACCTCGGCGCGTCCTCGATGCCCGTACGGATCCCACACGACCGCGGTCCACTTTCCCGGCGCGAGGTGATAGGTGTAGCGCCCGTCATCGTCGGTTTGGACCTGATCTACCACGTCGTCCTTCGCGTTGTGGATCTCCACAACTGCGTTTTTCGCCGCTCCCTCGCCGGGAACGGTCACCCGGCCTGACAGTGAAGTCATTGCTCGTACCTCTTCTTTAGGTATTCGGCGAGCCCCGCGATCAGAACACGCTCCTGCTCCATCGAGTCGCGGTCTCTGACGGTCACCTGATTGTCGGACAGAGTGTCGAAATCGATCGTGACGCAGTAGGGAGTGCCGATCTCATCCTGACGGCGGTAGCGGCGTCCGATCGCGCGGGCCACGTCGAAGTCCGTGACCAGATGCGGCCGGATGTCGGCGGCGACCTTCTCGGCCACT
>JBOGWZ010000224.1:0-3283 GCA_050694075.1 Actinomycetota bacterium
CCAGATTCAGAAACCCGCGTTCTACCGCGGAAAAGTGACCGAATCGGGCACTTCTGACAATTAAATCGATGGCCTCGCTAGGGACTGGCCGGTAGTGGTTGGTCGTCGCTGGACGCGTTGAGGATGGAGCTGCTGCACACGGGACAGCATCGATCCGCGTCGTCCTCGATGTAGACGACCCGCTCGCACGAGTCGCAGAAGCCCTTCAGCATGCAAGCCCCCGTTCTGTATCCACCGTTCGCTCCCGCAAGCGCCCGGCGAGTGGCAAAGGATACGCTTCAGTTCTCTATTTTTCTCGCGTCTCCTGCCTAGAGCGGGCGGAATCGGGCGAACGCCTCGTAGTCCCCGCTCTCGAGGTCGAAGCGGACCACGATCCGAGCGCTCCGGTGGCCCGGGCGAGGCCGGAGGGTGAGCCGCCTGGCCCTGGAGCGCTTGAGGACGAGCGGTCCCTCGGCCTCCTTCACCTTCACGACGAATGTTCCGGAGTACCGGACTGGCCGATCGGCGGCGAGTCGCAGCCTGATGACCCCGGCCAGCCTCTTTCCCTCCTCGGCGCCCGGACGGCGCCGGACATAGAGGTAGAAGCGGACCCGGTCGCGCCTCTTGAGAACCGTGGCCGACGTCTGGACCGGCATGCTCCCGTCCTTGGCGTCGTATTCGAAATAAAAGGTGTTGTCGCTGCGGTCCCGGCTCATCCTGTAGGGCGCGGCGGAGGCGGGCGCCGGAAGCGAGCCGAGCGCCAGCCCACAGGCGAGGAGCAGGGCAACCTTTCTCACCCCTAGATGCTCCCGGGAAGAAGCGTTTCGGGCAAGGGGCTCCACCTTCTTTACTATGGCGGACATGCACTCAGAGAACCCCGAGGAACAGCAGCAGGTGGTCGTGGTGCCGCCCTCACAGCAGGCGCCCGACCAGCGGGAAGAGGAGGGGGCGGAGGCGGTCCAGCATCCCGCCAAGGTCATGAGGATCGCGGCGATGGCCCGTCAGCTCCTCGATGAGCTGCGCCAGGCCCCCCTCGACGAGGCCAGCCGGGCGCGCCTGCGCGAGGTCTACGAAACCTCGATCAAGGAGCTCTCCGACGTGCTGTCCGATGACCTACGCGAGGAGCTGGAGCGGTTGAGCCTCCCGTTCGATTCCCAGAAGTCGCCGAGCGACGCCGAGCTGCGGGTGGCCCACGCGCAGCTGGTCGGCTGGCTGGAGGGCCTGTTCCACGGGATCCAGGCGATGCTCTTCGCCCAGCAGATGGAGTCGCGTGCGCGCCTCGAAGAGATGCGCAAGAGCCTGCCGCGCCCCGACCAGCCGGCGCCGCATCCGCCCGGCCAGTACCTTTAGTTACGAACCACCCGGCGGATCGAGCTCGGGGTCAGGAAATAGAGCCAGCCACCGGGGCCCTTCGAGACGTCCACGATCCCACCGTCCGAGTTGAAGATCACGCGGTCGGCGCGCACGCGCGTTCCCTTGGAGTTGATGACGATCCGGTGCAGGCGCCCCGCCGAGAAATCGCCGACGTAGAGGTCGCCCGATAGCCGCTTGAGCTTCCCCTCGTACCACCACGGATCGGTGGGGACGATGATGTCGCCCCAGCGGACGAGCGGAGGCTTCGGGTTGGGCCCGACCCCCGCGGTCCCGCACGTGTAGCCCGGCCCCCAGCCGTAGTTCCGCCCCTTCCGGATCCGGTTGAGCTCGTCGTCGCAGCTCGCGCCGTTGTCGGTCGCGAACACCTTGCGCGTCCCCGGCTTCTTGGCTAGCCCGAAGGGGTTGCGGAGCCCGTACGCCCATACCGGGTTGTTGTTGACCGTAGTGGAGAACGGATTGCCCTCGGGGATCGTCCCGTTCGGGTTGTAGCGGAGGATCTTGCCGAGCCGGTTCGAGGTGTCCTGTGCCGCACTGGAGTTGTGTGCTTCTCCTGTCGATACGAACAGCTTTCCGCCGACGAATTCGAGCTGGCCTCCGTTGTGGTAACCGCTGGAGGACGCGTCGATGCCGGTCGCGATGTGCTTCCGATCGCGGCACCGGTTCCGGCGCACCGTGAAGCGAGTGACGCGGTTCTCGAGCGGTGAGGCATTCGTGTAATAGACGTACAGATAGTGGTTGCGATCGAAGCCCGGGTGGAGAGCGATCCCTAGCGCGCCGCGTTCGCCCGATCCATTGACGTCGAGGTTCACGCAGGCGCGATCCCTCAGCCTTCGCCCGATCAGCACTCGCACCTTGCCGGTGTTCTTCTCCGTGAAGAAGACCTTCTTGGTCCCGCGCACCCACGCCATATCGACGGGGAATGCCAGGTTCCCCTTGTAGGTTCGCACCTCCGTACCAGGGGGCAGGGCCGCGGCGACGGGAGCCAAAGCCAGCGTGGATAGGGTGACGGCGACGGCTAGGATCGCTCGCAGAGCTGACATCGCGAGGAGATTACCCGGTGGCTATCATGCGTAGTGTTCAATCCGGAGGCGTGCCCGAGCGGCCGAAGGGAGCGCACTGCTAATGCGTTAAGGGGTGTAAAGCCCCTTCCAGGGTTCAAATCCCTGCGCCTCCGCCAGCCTGCGACCCGCTGCGATGCGGCCGCGGGTAGTCTCGAGCAGAGATGCGCCCGTAGCTCAGTGGATTAGAGCGTCCGGCTACGGACCGGAAGGTCGGGGGTTCGAATCCCTCCGGGCGTGCGGCAAGTTTCTCGGGGAGGCCTCCTTCCGCGTAACCTTGCTCTCTACAGGACGACCCGGAAGGTAACTCTCTGTGCGCTTTTTCCACCGCATCGCCGAGAAGCGAGACGACATCATCCTCGGCCGGGCGCGCCCCTACCTCGAGGACGGGGAGGACGTGGTCCATTGGGTGCGAGCGCGTCGTCAGGGGAGTCGGGACGACGGATTCGTTTTCCTGACGGAAAGACGGCTGATCATCTACTGGTCCAGGCGTGACCACGGCCACTACACGATGCCGTGGGACCGGGTGACGGCGTGGGGCATCAACGAGGCGGGCGAGAAAGGCCCGATCCTCGCGATCGAATCGCCCGACGAGCGCGCCGAGGTGCAGCTGAAGGTCGGCACAGAGGCGTCGGCGTCGCGAGTGCGTGTATTCCTGAATGCTTTCGGCGAGCTTGCTCCGATTCCGAGGCGCGCGCTCCACCCGTCGGGCCACATGGGTGAGGTCGCGGAGTGGCACCCCAAGGTGCAGCGGGAGCGCCGTTCGGTCGCGGGCCATACGCGACGGGTGGTGGTGACGATCATCGGCGGTCTCTTGTTGGGCGCCGGCGTCATCTTGTCGCTACCGCTCGTGCCCGGGCCGGGGTTCCTGC
>JBOGWZ010000225.1:0-3266 GCA_050694075.1 Actinomycetota bacterium
ATCGACCAAGGGGTCTCCTTTCTTCGATGGTTTGGTCACCGAAGAAGCTAAGGAGGCCCCTCACCGATTAGCCGGATTCCCACCATGGTTCACAGAGAAGGCCCATACGGTGGCTCACGTGCAAGTCAGCGTTCGAGCAACGCCTCGACCAGGTCGCGGATCGAAAGGATCCCCTCGGCCTCGCCCCCTTCGTCGAGCACGATCAGGTGACGGAAGCCCCCCTCGATCATGCAGCGCGCGGCCTTCTCGACCTCCCACGAGCGCGTGGCGGTGATCGCGTTCGGTGTCATGTATTGCTCGACCCTGGTCTCGTCGAGGTCGGAGTCGTCGGCGACCGCCCGAAGCACGTCGCGCTCCGTGATGATGCCCGGCTGACCGTCCTCGGTGAGCACGACGGCGGAGCCCACACGGCGCCCGCTCATACGGCGCGCGGCTTCGGCGAGGCTGTGGTGGGGTCCCACCGTGACGATCGTCCGCTTGACGAGAGGGCCTATCTCCACCTTGGTCACTCCACGCGGTCGGGCCAGGGAAGGAGTCCCTGGTCGCGCGCGGAGGCAATTGTCTCGGCCAGGGTCTCGAGCGCATCGTGGCGAGGGCGCCAGCCGAGCTGGCGGCGAACCTTCGAGCAATCCATCAGAACCGGCACCTTCAGCGCGCTCAACCACTGTGTCGACGCGGGGAGCAACGGCAGCGTCGATACCACCTTCACGGTTGCCAGCAGAACGAGCTCGGGAAGAGGAACTGCGTACCAGCCCAACGCGTGACCGAGGTCCGTCAGACTGATCTCACCGTCGGCGGCGAGGTTGTAGACGCCGGGGGAGCCGCGTCCGAGGATCGCCGCGACGAGCGCCGTCGCCACGTCGTCCTCGTGCACCAGCTGGAAGGGCACGCCGGGATCGGGGATCACCGGCCGCAGCACTGGGAGGGAACCGATGAGTTTGCGCGCGCGCTCGGGGAGCCTATCGGAGAGCTGTATGTAAGGGATCCTTCGGATCAGCTCGAGCGCGGTCGGTCCGGCCACAATGCACGGACGGAACACATAGATGTCGGTGTCATGGCCGCGGGCGACCTCGGCGAGCATCTTCTCGAGATCGGCCTTTTGCTCCGAGTAGTAGTGATCCTCCGTACCGCGGGGCCCGACGTCTTCGGTCAGGAGCTCGGGGTTGTCGTCGTGAAAGCCGTAGGCGGCGACCGACGAGGTGTAGATCAGCCGGGACGCCCCCGCCTCGAGCGACGCTTCGAAGACGTTGCGCGAGCCTTCGAGGTTGACCGACCTCGTCTCTTGCGGGGAACCGAAGATGAGAAAGGCGAGATGGACCACTACGTCCGCTTCCTTCACGAAGGCGTCGACCAGGGCCCGATCGAGGATGTCACCGCGGACGTACTCGAACTTCGTCAGCCCCGCAACGTAGGGGTCGAAGGGCCGGCGCGCCATCCCTCGGACCTTCGCAACCTCCGGCACGTCTTCGAGCGCACGGGCGAGCGCCCCGCCGATGTCCCCGGTCGGCCCGGTTATCGCAACCGTCAAACCGTTTCCGGTCATCCCTCCAACGCTTCCTCGAACGCTCGATATGCCGCGTCGTCGAAGAGCACGAACCTAACCTCTTCGACGTTCGTTTGGGCCTTGCGCACGGCAGCGAGCGCGACCGGCGCCGCCTCGTCGATCGGATAGCCGTAAACGCCGGTGGAGATCGCGGGGAACGCGATCGTCCTGGCTCCGAGCTCGTCGGCCACCCTCAGCGAGGAGGTGTGGCAGGACGCGAGCAGGTGGGAGCGGTCCTCGCCTTTCGCGTAAACGGGCCCGACGGTGTGGATCACCCACTTCGCGGCGAGGTCTCCGGCCGTGGTGGGCACGGCCTCCCCGGTGGGGAGCCCGTCCGGGTAGCTCTCGGCGCGGATCTGCTTGCAGTCGGCGAGGATGCTGGGCCCCCCGGCCCTGTGGATCGCCCCGTCCACACCGCCTCCGCCCATCAGGGAGCTGTTGGCGGCGTTGACGACGGCGTCCACCTCCTGCCGGGTGATGTCGCCCTTGACCAAGCTCACCCTGGGCATGCCGCGAATCTAAACTCCCGCCGTGGCCCTCGTGCAGCCCAGCCGTTCCCCTGTGGCGCCGTCGAAGGCGGTTGGTTAGTGGACGTCGTGCGCTGGCTCGGCTTCGCGGTGGGCGCCGTGATCGTCGTCGCCACCTGGGGCAGCACGATTCGAACCCTCGTCGTGCCGCGCGGGCAATCGTCGCGACTCGCCGCGTTCGTTGCCCGCAGACTCGTTCGCGGCTCGTTCCAGTGGGTCGCAAACCGCTCCGATGACTACGAGACGAAGGACCGGGTCCTGGCGCTCTCGGCGCCCCTGTCGTTGCTTGCGGTCCTGATCGCGTGGCTGGCGTCGTTCCTGGTGGGCTATGCACTCATGATCTGGCCGCTCGCAGACCAGACCCTTGCGAGCGCGCTGCGACAGGCCGGATCGTCGATGCTGACCCTCGGCTTCGCCGCAACCGACGCACCCGCGATCACCGCGATCGATTTCGCCGCGGGCGCCACCGGTCTCATCGTCGTCGCGCTTCAGATCGCCTACCTCCCGACCCTGTACGGGTCCTTCAACCGCAGGGAGATCCTGGTGACGATGCTCCAGAGCCGCGCCGGCGCGCCCGCGTGGGGGCCGGAGATACTGGTGCGCACCGCGCTCGTCGACCTGTGGAGCGAGACTCCGCACTTCTACGCGGAATGGGAACGGTGGGCGGCGGACGTGGCCGAGACGCACTCGACCTATCCGGTACTCGTGTGGTTCCGCTCTCCCCACCCCCTGCGCTCGTGGATCGTCGGATTGATCGCGGTCCTGGACTCGGCCGCTCTGCTCCAAGCCCTCAATCCCTCCAAGGCTCCTGCTCAATCACGACTCGTCCTTCGGATGGGGTTCACGTCGCTTCGCTACATCGCCGACGTCCTGCGGATCCCCTACGATCCCGACCCCTTCCCCGACGATCCGATCGAGCTCACCTACGAGGAGTTCCTCGGAGGGATCCACCGGATGGAGGAAGCGGGAGTGGAGATGGAGAGGACCCCCGAAGAGGCGTGGGAGCACTTCCGCGGATGGCGCGTGAACTACGAATCCATCGCCTATGCGATCGCCGATCGGGTCACGGCTCCCCCCGGGCCGTGGAGCGGCCCGCGCCATCACCTCCCCGGGATGGCGTTCGTGCCCCAGCGACCGATCGACCGGCGCCCCGATCGCCCCGACCATCGGGAGGACCCCAAGGCGAAGCGCTTCGG
>JBOGWZ010000226.1:0-3258 GCA_050694075.1 Actinomycetota bacterium
TCGGCGTGCGCTCGATGACGGACGTGTCGCGCTGGCGGTGCGTCGACGTGCAACGGTTCGGCGACGACGTGCTGTCCGTCTATCTCCGCGGAGACCTCTGATGTTCACGGGGATCGTCGTCGCGACCGGCCGCGTGAAGCGGGCGCGGGCCCGCTCCGGGGTGCTCGACCTGGAGATCGAATCGCCCGCGATCGCGCGCGAGCTGCGGCGCGGCGATTCGGTCGGCGTGGACGGCGTGTGCCTCACGGCTACGAGGGCGGGTCGCAAGCGTTTCGAGGCGCAGGTGACGGGAGAGACCCTCGCCCGCACGACTCTCGACACGCTGGCGCGCGGGCGACGCGTGAACCTGGAGCTCCCCGCCCGTCCGACGGATCGGCTGGGGGGACACCTCGTACAGGGCCACGTCGACGGCGTGGCCGAGGTGCTCCGGATCGAGGAGAGCGACGGAATGAGGCGGGTGTGGGCGGGCACGAGCGACGAGGTGCTGCGCTACCTGGTGGCCAAGGGCTCGGTGGCGCTCGACGGCGTCTCGCTCACGGTGGTGGAGGTGGGCCTAACCACCTTTCAAGTCGCGCTCATCCCTCACACCCTCCAGAGCACGACTCTGGCCGAAATGAAGGTGGGCGGCCGCATGAACGTGGAGGTGGACGTGGTTGCGAAGTACGTCGAAAGACTAGTGGGAAAGGATCGGTGATGGGGTTCGATCCGATAGAGGACGCAGTCGCCGACATCCGACAAGGAAAGATGGTGATCGTCGTCGACGACGAGGACCGCGAGAACGAGGGAGACCTCGTGTACGCGGCGGAGAAGGTCACGCCCGAGCACGTCACGTTCATGGTGCGCCACTGCTCGGGCATCATCTGCGTTCCCATGGAGGGCGAGCGGCTCGAGGAGCTCCATCTCCCGCTGATGGCCCCGCACAATTCCGCGCCGATGGGGACCGCGTTCACGATCAGCGTGGACGCGAAGCACGGGGTGTCCACCGGGATCTCGGCCGCCGACCGAGCGGCGACGATCACGGCATTGATCGATCCCTCGACACAAGCTGGAGACCTGGCCCGCCCGGGCCACATCTTCCCCCTGCAGTACACGCCCGGTGGCGTCCTGCGCCGGGCCGGGCACACCGAGGCCTCGGTCGATCTCGCTCGCCTCGCGGGACTGTACCCGGCGGGGGTGATCTGCGAGATCGTGAACCACGACGGGACGATGGCGCGTCTCGACGATCTCGAGCGCTTCGCCAAACAACACGACCTCAAGCTGATCTCTATCGCAGAGCTGATCGCATACCGGCGTAGGAGCGAGAAGCTGGTCCACCGGCTCACCGAGGCTCGCATACCGACCGCCTATGGGACCTTCCGTGCCATCGGCTACGAGTCCCACGACGGCCGTACGCACGTGGCGCTGGTCGTGGGACAACCGTTCGGGAAAGAGAACGTATTGGTGCGCGTCCATTCCGAATGCTTCACGGGAGACGTGCTGGGAAGCGTCCGATGCGATTGCGGGATGCAGCTCCGCGAGGCGATCCGGCGCATAGGGACGGAGGGCGAGGGAGTTCTCGTGTACATCCGAGGCCACGAGGGCAGGGGGATCGGCCTGCGTCACAAGCTCGAGGCCTACGCGCTGCAGGACGACGGGCTGGACACGGTCGAAGCCAACATCGAGCTCGGCTTCTCGCCGGACGCTCGGGACTACGGGGTGGGCGCGCAGATCCTCGTCGACCTCGGGATATCGACGATGCGCCTGCTGACCAACAACCCGACCAAGCGGGCGGGACTCGAGGGTTACGGGCTCGAGATCGTGGAGCGCGTCCCCCTCCAGAGCGAGCCGCATCCCGAGAACGTCGACTATCTGCGCACCAAGCGCGACAAGCTGGGCCACCTGCTCGATGCCTTCGAGACCGAGTCCAATCCGTTCCAGACCGAGGATGTGGAGGCGATGCAAGAGAAGAGCGGGGAGAGTTGATGCCGACCTACGTGGGATCGTTCGACGGCCGTCACCTTCGCGTCGCGGTCGTGTGCAGCCGCTTCAACGAGACGATCGGCAAGCGCCTGCTGGCGGGGGCCCTCGATTGCCTGCGACGGCACGGGGTCCCCGACGATGCCGTGACGGTCGCGTGGGTGCCGGGAGCGTTCGAGATTCCCTCGGTCGCGACGCGGCTCGCCTCCTCGGGCGAGTTCGATGCGATCGTGTGCGTCGGCGCGGTGATCCGCGGAGAGACGCCTCATTTCGAGTACGTCGCATCGCATGCGGCGCGCGGCATCGGCGACGCGTCGGTCCGGACCGGTGTGCCGGTAACCTTCGGGGTGCTTACGACCGATACGAGCGAGCAAGCGGCCGAGCGATCCGGAGGCAAGTTGGGGAACAAGGGCTTCGACGCAGCTCAGGCGGCGATCGAGATGGCTAACCTCTTCGCCGCGCTCCCAAAGCCGGTCGAAGAGGTCTGACGTGCTCAAGCTGGTTCTACCCAAGGGATCGCTCGAGAGTGCGACGCTGAAGCTGTTCGACGACGCGGACCTTCCAGTGGTGCGTGCGTCGGAGCGCGAGTACCGCGGTTCGATAGAGGACCGGCGCATCGATTCCGTGATGATCCTGCGCCCTCAGGAGATCCCGACCTATGTGGAGGATGGGTTCTTCGACGTCGGTGTCACGGGTGAGGACTGGATCGCCGAGACCGGCGCGGAGGTCGTGCGGGTGACCGCACTCAACTACTCGAAGGAGACGGATCTGCCGGTCAAGGTGGTGCTGGCGGTTCCGCGCGAGTCGGGGATAACGTCGCCGGAGCAGATCAAACCAGACTCACGCATCTCGACCGAGTTCCCGAACCTCACCAAGAGCTACTTCGAGAAGCTCGGCATCCCCGTGCGGATCTTCCTGTCGTACGGCGCGACCGAGGCCAAGGTCCCCGAGATCGTCGACGCGATCGTGGATCTGACCGAGACGGGATCGACCTTGCGGCGCCACGGCATGGACATCGTGGACGTGCTGCTCGAGTCGCGCACCCAGTTGATCGCCAACGGGACGTCCTACGAGGACCCCGAGAAACGCCGCGCGATAGACGAGCTCACCATCCTCCTGCGGGGCGCAGTGGACGCCCGAGGGCGGGTGCTGGTCAAGCTCAACGTGGACGAGGAGAGCCTGAGCAAGGTCGTCCAGCTCCTGCCAGCGATGAAGGCGCCGACGGTCTCGGAGCTGGCGGAATCGGGCTTCTTCGCCGTGGAGACCGTCGTGCCGAAAGCAACGATCAACGAGCTGATCCCG
>JBOGWZ010000227.1:0-3250 GCA_050694075.1 Actinomycetota bacterium
CGTCAACGCGGGAGCGAACTGGGTCGACCAGGAGGTCGTCGTAGACGGCAACCTGATCACGTCGCGCATGCCCGACGACTTGGAGGCGTTCTCGAAGGCGCTGCTCACGCAGATCGAGCAGAGGACCTGATTCTGATCTAGAGCGTCGACGACGGAGGAGGCGGCTCAAGCTCCTCGTCGTGAGTGGCCGCGCCGGGCTCGGGTTGGGGAGCAACGCGCTCGAGCCCGGTAACGCTCTCGTATATCAACGCGGCAGCGGCGGCGCCGATCAGGGGCCCCACGGCGTAGACGATCAGATCCCCCCACGGGATCTCGCCGACGTCGTAGGGGATCGACGCCACGAAGGGCCCGAGCGAGCGCGCGAAGTTCGCCGAGCCACCTGTCGCAACGCCGGTTACGAGGATGCCTCCGCCCAGCGCGAGGCCGATGACCAGACCCGACCAGCCCTTGGGGGCTCGAGGGTCGATCGCGACCGCCATGATCGCCGTCATCAGGATGAACCCGATGAACGCCTCCGACAGGATCGCGGGGAACTGGTCGATGTTCTCGGCTACCGTCGCGGCTCCGAAGAGGATGTCGGTTCCTCCCACTGATGCCCCCCTGTCGCCGTAGATCCCGGCGATCACGAAGGCGCCGACGATGCCGCCGGCACACTGCGCGATCCAATAGAGGGGCAACTCCGTCCAGCTGAAGCGACGGGCCACCGCCAGAGCGAACGTCACGGCAGGGTTGAAGTGCGCGCCGGAGACGCCTCCGAACGCGTAGACGAGGACCGCGAGGGCAGTGGCGAATGCGAAGGCAACGGCCAAGAAGTCCTGGCTGGCCAGGAGTGGCCCGAAGAATTCAGCGTCGGCCGCCGTGCCCCCCTGGGCCGTGATGCTCGCGATCAGCTCCTCCAAGCGGTCGGCGGCCCCCAGGGCGAGCATCGTGGCCGCGCCCGCACCCACGGCCACGAACAGCAGCGTCCCCACGAACTCGGCCCCCAGCCGCCTCACCAGCGGCGCTTGCTCCTCCAGCACCACGGGCTCGACGGCGGCGTCGAGCGGTCGGTCACCCATGCTGATGCCTCCCTTCCTCCCTAATGCTTTGCAGTTAGGGCTCCTAAGAGCGCCGGTTTCGCGGATTTCGGCCGGGGGAGCCTACTCTTCTCCGCCGCCGGCCTTGAGGGCCGAGGCCTTCCCCTTTATCTCGTCGAGGATCGGGGCATTGAGCAGCGTCGTTACGTCGCCGAGCTCGCGTTCCTCCGCGACGTCCCGCAGTAGGCGCCTCATGATCTTGCCCGAGCGCGTCTTGGGCAGGTCGTCGGTGAAGATGATCGACTGCGGACGCGCGATCTTGCCGATGACCTTTGCCACGTGCTCCCGCAGCTCCTTGATCAGCGATTCGTCGCCCTCGGTCCCCGCCTTGGGCGTGACGAATGCCACGATGGTCTCGCCCTCTTTCGGGTCCTTGCGCCCGACGACCGCGGCCTCGGCCACGGCCTTGTGGTCCACGAGCGCGCTCTCTACCTCGTAGGTGGAGATGCGGTGTCCCGCTATGTTCATGACATCGTCCACACGTCCGAGGAGCCAGAAGTACCCGTCTTCGTCTCGCTTGGCGCCGTCGCCGGCGAAATAGGTCTGTTCGTCGAACCGACTGAAGTAGGTCTCGAGGTAGCGCTCCGGATCCTTGAAGATGGTTCTGAACATCGCGGGTGCAGGACGCGTGAGCACGAGATATCCACCACCGCCACGGCCGACCGGGTTCCCCTTGTCGTCCACAACATCGGCGAAGACGCCGGGGTAGGGCCTGGTCGCGGAGCCCGGCTTTAGCGTGGTTATCCCCGGAAGCGGGGTGATGAGGATCTGGCCGGTCTCCGTCTGCCACCACGTGTCGACCACCGGAGTCTTTCCGCCACCGATGAACTCCTGGTACCAGATCCATGCCTCGGGGTTGATCGGTTCACCGACCGTCCCGAGAAGCCGCAGCGACGAAAGATCGTGCTTCTGCGGGTAGTCCGTCCCCCACTTCATGAACGTACGGATCGCCGTCGGAGCGGTGTACAGGATCGTCACCCCGTACTCCTCGACGATCGTCCACCACCGGTCCTTGTCGGGCCAATCCGGGGCACCCTCGTACAGGATCGACGTGCACCCGTTGGCAAGGGGGCCGTAGACGATGTAGCTGTGACCGGTGACCCATCCGATGTCGGCCGCGCACCAGTAAACGTCCCGTTCGGGCTTGACGTCGAAGATCAGGTGGTGGGTCGACGACACGCCGACCATGTAGCCGCCTGTGGTGTGGACGATGCCCTTGGGCTTACCCGTCGTGCCGGAGGTGTAGAGGATGTAGAGGAGGTCCTCTGCGTCCATCGTCTCGGGTTCACACTCGGGCGACGACCGTCGCACGAGATCGGCATAGACGAGGTCACGGCCGTCCACCATGTTGACGTCTTCCTCCGTCCGTCGCACGACCACGACCGTCTCGATCGAGGGCGTCTGCGCGACCGCCTCGTCGGCGTTCTGCTTCAGGGGGACGATCTCCCCCCTCCTGTATCCGCCGTCGGCGGTCACGAGCACCTTGGCCTCCGCGTCGTTGATCCGATCGCGGAGGCTCTCCGCGGAGAAGCCGCCGAACACGACCGAGTGCGGCGCGCCGATGCGCGCACACGCAAGCATCGCCACCGGAAGCTCGGGAATCATCGGCAGGTAGATCGCGACGCGGTCGCCCCTTCTGACACCGAGCTCCTTCAGGGTGTTGGCGAAGCGGCACACCTCCTCGTGCAGGTCCTTGTAGGTGATGGTTCTCGTCTCGCCCGGCTCACCTATCCAGTGGTACGCCACGCGATCGGGGTAGCTCTTCACGTGGCGGTCGAGGCAGTTCTGGGACGCGTTCAGCTTGCCGCCCACGAACCACTTGTGGTGGGGGAACCCGCCCTCCATGACCGCGTCCCACTTGTCCAGCCAGTCGAGACGCTCGGCCTGCTGGGACCAGAACGAGTCGGGATCGCGCTCGGCGTCCTCGTAGATGGCGATGTCCGGCGCGTTGGCCTGGTCTGTGAAGTCCGCCCGCGGCTCGAACGTGCGCCGCTCCTCGAGGAGCGCCTCTATCGTCTTCTCGATCTCTTTTTCGGCCATCTGCTCACCCTCTGTGCGCGCGGCATCCTACTGGTCGAACCATCCGCCTCCACGTTCGTTTCGGTTTGCGACGAGTCCGGCTGCGATGGAGAGCGCTATCTCGGCGGGAGTGCGACCTCCGATATCGAGGCCCA
>JBOGWZ010000228.1:0-3231 GCA_050694075.1 Actinomycetota bacterium
ATCAGGAGCGCCCCATCGGGCTCTTCAGTCGGTGCCGTGGGCGGCGTCAGGAAAAACGCTATCTGCTTGCCGAGCCATGGGTCGACGTCGTCCTCGAACGTGAGACCGGTCTCCTCGAGCGCTTCATCGACGAGGCGCGCGATCGCGTCCTTGGCCTCGTCTGGCGTGGCGGCTTCCGGGAACTTCTCCAACAGGTCTCGGAGGGCCACCTTCTGGTCCGTGCTGGGATCCAGGAAGGCGTTCACGTAGACGAACGCGTCCGCGGGCGCGAGCTTGACCGCGTCGTCCTCCGCGGTATCGAGGAGAGCGACCGCGGCGATGGCGACGCCGAGCACGACCAGGGTGCCCACCACGGCGATTGCGAGTTTCACAATCATTCTGTCTAGGGGCGCCCAGTTCGCGGGCTGAGTCCAGACAGAATGAGGCTACGCGGAGCGCTCGCGGGGGGTGGCCCGCTCCTTCGCGCGAGGGACGAGCGTGGGATTGACCTTCTCGAGCACGACCTCGCCGGTGATGACGCACTTGCCGACGTCCTCGCGGCTCGGGAGGTCGTACATGACGTTCAGCAGGACCTCTTCCAGGATCGCCCTTAGCCCGCGGGCGCCGGTGCCGCGGAGCATCGACTGCTCCGCCACCGCCACGAGCGCGTCGTGGGCGAACTCGAGCTCGACCCCATCGAACTCGAAGAATTTCTCGTACTGCTTCACGAGCGCGTTCTTCGGCTCCGTGAGGATCTTCACGAGCGCGTCCTTGTCGAGGTTGTGAACGTAGGTGAGTACCGGAAGGCGTCCGACGAACTCTGGTATGAGCCCGTACTTCAGGAGGTCCTCCGGCAGCACGTGGCTGAGGATGCTGCCGAGATCCTTCTCCTCGAGCCGGCGGATGTCGGCTCCGAAACCGACGCCTTTCCTGCCGATCCGACTCTCGATGATCTTTTCGAGCCCGGCGAACGCACCGCCACAGATGAACAGCACGTTGGTGGTATCGATCTGGATGAATTCCTGGTGGGGGTGCTTGCGTCCACCCTGCGGCGGAACGCTTGCGGTGGTGCCTTCGAGGATCTTCAGCAGCGCCTGCTGGACGCCTTCACCGGAAACATCGCGCGTGATCGATGGGTTCTCCGATTTGCGCGCGATCTTGTCCACCTCGTCGATGTAGATGATCCCCGTTTCGGCGCGCTTTACGTCGTAGTCGGCGGCCTGGATCAACTTGAGGAGGATGTTCTCGACATCCTCGCCGACGTAACCTGCCTCGGTAAGAGCGGTTGCGTCGGCGATCGCGAACGGGACGTTGAGCATCCGAGCAAGCGTCTGTGCCAGCAGCGTCTTGCCGCATCCAGTGGGTCCGAGCAGCAAGATGTTGGACTTCGCCAGCTCGACCTCGCCGTCGTTCTTTGCTCCCACCTGGATGCGCTTGTAGTGGTTGTAGACGGCGACGGAGAGCACCTTCTTGGCCTGTTCCTGTCCGACGATGTAGTCGTTGAGGAACTCGTAGATCTCTTTCGGTTTGGGCAGGTCCTCGAGCTTCAGTTCGGGGGTCTCGGCGAGCTCCTCTTCGATGATCTCGTTGCAGAGGTCGATGCACTCGTCGCAGATGTAGACGCCGGGCCCCGCGATGAGCTTCTTGACCTGCTTCTGCGACTTACCGCAGAAGGAGCACTTGAGCAGGTCCCCGCCGTCTCCGAACTTCGGCACGCTCCCCCCTACCTACTCGGACTTCTCCGCAGAGGCTTTGGCCTCCGTCTCTGTCTTTGCTTCGGCGAGTCGCGCGGGCTCCCCCAGCATCGCGCCCGCTTCCGCCACTTCTCGGCTGGTGAGGATATCGTCGATGATACCGTAGGCCTTCGCTTCACCCGGGTCCATGAAGCGATCCCTGTCGATGTCTTGCAAGACCTTCTCGACGTCTTGACCACTGTGGCTGGAGATGATCTCTGCCATCCGCCGGCGCAGGGCCAGCACCTCTTTCGCATGGATCTCGATGTCCGCGGGGGTCCCCTGGAAACCGGCCGAGCCCTGGTGGATCATTATCTTCGCGTTGGGAAGTGCGTAGCGCTTCTTCGGCGCGCCGCCGGCAAGCAGGATCGCACCCATCGACATCGCCATGCCGACGCAGATGGTCGAGACGTCGGGCTTTATGTACTGCATCGTGTCGTAGATCGCTAGACCTGCATAAACATGCCCGCCCGGAGAGTTGATGTAGATGTTGACGTCCTTGTCGGGATCCTCGGACTCGAGGTGAAGCAACTGGGCGACGATGAGGTTCGCCACCTGATCGTCGACCGGCGTGCCCAGGATGACGATGCGCTCCTTCAGGAGCCGGGAGTAGATGTCGAACGCGCGCTCCCCACGGTTCGTCTGTTCGACGACCACCGGGACCAGGTAGTTGCTGTAGCGCTCGTCGGTCATCTGAGGTCTCCTATCGTCTCTACTCTTCGTCGGCCGCTCTGCCGACCACATTGACATTCTGCACGACGTGATCAAGTGCTTTGCGACGCATGATATCTGCCGCTATCGACGGCAAACGACCGGCTGCGACCACCTTCTCGGCCACCTCTTTGGGGTCTCGCTGCGCCTGCGCCGCGGCGAGGGCGATCTCCCTGGAGATGTCCTCCTCGGTCACGTCGATCTCCTCTTTCCGGGCGATCTCCTCCAGCAGCAGCTCGGCCTTCACCGCCCGAGCCGCCTGGGCGCGAACGTCGCTTCTTATCTCGAGCTCGGTCGAGTTCGAGCGCCGTGCATACTCCTCGATGGTCAGTCCCGCCCGCTCCAGGTCCTCGTTGACGTGGGCCAGGCGGTGCTCGAACTCCGTCTCGACGAGCCGCTCTGGAGGGTCGAGCGCGGACCCGTCTACGAGCGCATCGAGTACGAGCCCACGCAGCTGCTCCTCGACGAACGCCGCCTTGACATCGCCCAGGCGAGAGCGCAGGTCGTCCTTCAGCTCGTCGAGCTTCTCGAAGTCCCCGACGGACTTTGCGAACTCGTCGTCGAGCGGAGGCAGGCTCTTGGCCTTGACCTCCTTGACCAGCACGGTGAACGAGATCTCACGACCCGCCACTTCGCCCGCGCCCTCGGGGGCGGCGTCGTTGAACTTGAGGATCGCCCCGGGCTTGGCCCCCTCGAGCTCCTCGTCGAGCTTGCCCGGGCCACTGCGAGAGCCGACCTCGTAGAGGAAGTCGGGGGCGCTGGCCCCCTCGACCGGCTCGTCGTGCACGTAGCCCTTCAGGTCGATGAG
>JBOGWZ010000229.1:0-3213 GCA_050694075.1 Actinomycetota bacterium
GAGACGTCTCGTCGGGGGTCGAAGACGAGCGCCCGGCCGGTTTTCTCGTCCCCGACGAGATAGGAGGCGTGGCCGAGGCTCTCCAGGTAGAACTGCTTGAAGTACATCCCGCAGGCAGTCTCGCGCCTCCCGTTCTCTGCTAACAGAGGGGTCGTTTTCCGCCGTCATGCTCGAACAGAACGCGCCCGATCCGGGCCCTTCGTTCTCTTTGCACGAGAGGCCTGTTTTCGACCCCCTCAGTTAGCACAGAACGGCTAGCTTCCCCGCGGCACCAGGCGGGTCGCGGTGGCCTTGAACGATCCCACGACGGTCTCTCCCTCCCTCAGGCCGAGTCGCTCGACGGACGCGAGCGTCACCTCGGCGGCCAGTGGGCCGATCCGCACGCGCGCCCGATTGCCCAGCTTCACGATCGAGCGGATCGTGTCGCGCACGTGGTTGAGCGCCGAGTCGGGGGACGCGGCGCGGGCGATCGAGACGTCCCACGGGTACACGACCACGCCTACGTCGCCGACGGCCTCGTCGGTCGAGAACACCAGCGTCCCGTCTGCCAGTTCGACCTGGGTGAGGCCGCCGGCGACCCGGCGCGCGGTTCCGGCGACGAAGTTGGCGCCCGTGAAGCTCGCCACGAACGGCGACGCGGGGGCGGCCACCAGTTCCGACGGGGTCCCCTCCTGCAACACCCTCCCGTCCCGCATCACGCCGATGCTCGAGGCGAGCGTCGCCGCCTCCTCGTAGTCGTGGGTGACGATGACCGTCGGAAGCTCCAGTTCCACGAGCACGTCTCTGAGTTCCGCCCGCACCGAGGCGCGCGTCTGCGCGTCGAGCGCGGCAGTGGGCTCGTCGAGCAGCAACACCTTTGGATCGCGAGCCAGCGCCCTCGCCAGCGCGACGCGCTGCCGCTCGCCGGCAGACAGCTCGGCTGGTCTCGCGCGCGCCAGTGTCGCGATGCCGAGACGATCGAGCAGTTCGGCGACCCGCTCCTTCCCGGCGAACGCGACGTTCTGTTCGACGCTCATGTGCGGGAACAGCGCGAAGCTCTGGAACAGCAGCCCAACCGACCGGATCTCGGGGGCCGTGTCGATACGCAGCTCGGAGTCGAACCAGGTCTCGTCTCCGCACGCGATCCGGCCGCGTGCCGGGCGAACGAGCCCCGCGATCGCACGGAGCACCGTCGTCTTGCCCGCCCCCGATGGTCCCGCCAGCGCCCTGGTCTCCCGACCGAGCGCGAGCGTCACCTCGACGGAGAAGGCGCGGAGCGGAACGTCGATATCAACCGCAAGGGTTCCCATAGCGACAGAAACTTGACGGCCACCAGCAGGATCGCGCTCACGATCACCAGCAGAGCGCCGATCGCGATCGCGATGTCTCGGTCCACTCCGAGCTGTGCGTAGATGGCCAGAGGAAGGGTCTGTGTCACACCCTGCAGGCTTCCCGCGAACATGATCGTTGCACCGAACTCACCGAGCCCCCGCGCGAACGCGAGCGCAGAGCCGGCCCCTAGGCCCCGCGCGGCAAGCGGAACCGAGACCCGCCAGAACGTGCGCCAGGGTCCGGCTCCCAGCGTGCGGGCCGCGTCCAACACCTCCTTATCGACCGACTCGAAGGCCGCGATCCCCTGCCGTACGTAGAAGGGGCTGGCCACGAAGATCACCGCGAGCACAACCGCCGCCTGCGTGACCGGAAGCGAGGTGCCCAGCAGACCGGTGCGTCCGAAAGCCGCCAGCAGCCCGATGCCGGCGACGGCGGGAGGAAGCACGAGCGGAAGCTCGATCATCGCGACCGCCACCGGGCGTCCCGGGAAGCGCCTCGTCGCCAGGAGGTAGGCGACCGGAGTCCCGATCACCAGGATGAAGACGTGCGCGAGCACGCTCGTCTTGACGCTTACGACCAGCGCGTCGCGCGCTTCCGGCGTCGACCACGCGCCCCACAGCTCCCCGGGATTCGTGTGCAGGAACAAGGCGAGAATGGGCAGCAACAGGAACCCGAAGGCCATCGCGGCAGCCACGGCCAGCGACGAGTGGAAGGCCCTGTTCACGGAATCCCGAACCCCGCCTCTTGCAGGAGCCGTCGCCCTCTCCTCGACAGCAACGCGTCGATGAAGTCCTCGGCCATCTCGGCATCGTCTGCGTCCTCCGCGACCGCGACCGAGTAGGTGATGGCCGGCTGAACGCTCTGCGGCAGCTCTATCGCGATCACATCGTCGGCCACCGCGACGACATCGGTCGTGTATACGAAGCCGGCTTCGGCCTCACCGAATGCGACCTTGCCGGCTACACCCTTTACGTCCTGCTCCTCGCTGATCACGTTCTCGAGAACGTCGGAGGCATCGAGCGTCTCGAGCGCGGTGCGCGCGTAGTCGCCGACGGGCACGCCCTCCGCTCCGATCACGAGCTCGATGCCGGGCTTCTTCAGGTCGGTGATCGAGACGATTCCGGCGGGATTGTCTCGGGGCACGATCAGAACGAGACGGTTGGTCGCGAACGACTTGGGCTCACCCACCAGCCCGTCCGCGTGCAGCCGCTCCGCGTAGACCTCGCTCGCCGCCGCGTAGACATCCGCGGGAGCCCCCTGCCCTATCTGTTCTGCCAACTCGTCGGAACCGGCGAAGTTGAAGCGCGCGTCCGGGTCGATTCGCTCGAAGACATCGGTGAGTGACGCTGCCGCGAACACCGTGAGCCCGTCGTGCGACCCGCACGCCACCAGCAGGAGCACCAACGCGGCCCACAGGAATGAGCGCGTCACCGCTCCACCATCACCGACGTCGCCTTCACTCGCGCGCTCGCGCTCATGCCCGGCTCGAGACCGAGCTGCTCCGCCGCCTCGCGGGTGATGACCGCCACCACGCGGGTCGGCTCGGTGGTCTCGAGCTCGACCTGCGCCAGCAACCCCTCGACCGTCACCGCGCGCACGACGCCGCGGAAACGGTTGCGCGCGCTCAGGGAGGACCGTTCCCGGCTGCCGAGCAGACGCTCCACCTCCGACGCGGGCACCATCCTGCGGTTGGCCGCGTCGCGCTTCGTGCGGATGCGCCCCTGCGAGTCCCAGCGCCTCAGGGTGTCGAGGCTTATCCCGAGCAGACGGGCCGCGTCCCCGGCCGCGTAGGACCGCTGCCTAGGCATTGCCTATGTATATCACCAGAGGGGCGAACGCCCCGGATGGCTACCGGGTGAGGGACTCTTGTTGGGGAACCCCGGCGCCAAGGCGCCTCACTGG
>JBOGWZ010000230.1:0-3190 GCA_050694075.1 Actinomycetota bacterium
GCGCCTCTGCCTGGAGGGGTTCCAGGCCGGCATCTCCTGGTCGATCGTGCTGCGAAAACGAGCTGCGCTGCGCGAGGCATTCGCAGGCTTCGACCCCGAGGCCGTCGCCTCCTTCGGCCGGCGCGACATCGCAAGACTGCTCCGCGATCAGGCTCTGATCCGCAACCGGATGAAGATCGAGGCGGCCGTCACCAACGCGCGCGTGGTATCGGCAATTCGGGACGACGGCGTGGCGCTGGCGGAGCTCGTGTGGTCGTTCGCGCCGGCGCCGCGCCGGGCGCCGAAGACGTGGAAGACGGTCCCCGCGCTCACTAAGGAGTCCACCGCGCTCGCCAAGGAGCTGAAACATCGCGGCTTCCGCTTCGTGGGCCCGACGACCGCCTACGCGACCATGCAGGCCGCCGGCCTCGTGAACGACCACCTCGCCTCGTGCTCGGTAAGGGATGAGGTCGAGAGGGAGCAGGCCGTCGCGCGCAGAAAGTTCCCGAACTGATCGCATCAACTCCCTTCATGCGGGAGCTGGTGCGATCAGTTGGGCAGCCCAAGGCCGTGCGCGACGAGGCCGACTGCGGCCCCCGCGGCAACGAGCCACGCGGGTGCAACTTCCGTCCTTAGGAGCGTGGCCATCGCCAGCAGCGCCAGCGCGGAGGTGATCGGGTCCACGATCGCCTGGCGGCCGAGCTGCCACGTAACGCCGGCCATGAGCGCCAAGGCCCCCGCGGTGGCGCCGTCGAGGAAACCGCGCGCCCCACGCCGATGCCCTCACCCACCGCACGATCGGGAAGAGCAGCGCGACGAGGACGAACGAGGGCACGAATATGCCGGCCGTCGCCAACAGGGCTCCGGGGATCCCGGCGAGGACGTACCCGACGAAGGTCGCCGTCGCGAAGAGAGGGCCCGGCGTCATCTGTCCCACGGCGACCGCGTCGACAAGCTGCTCGTTGGTTAGCCAGCCGGTGGCTTCGACGAGGTCACCATGCAAGAACGCGAACAGCACGTAGCCACTGCCATACACCACCGCCCCGAACTTCATGAACAGGAGGAAGAGGCGGCCGAGCCCGACGTCGTCGACAGCCGGTGCCGCCATCAGCGCGATCGGAACCACAAGCGCCACGCCGCCGGACGAGATGCGAGCGGCGTTGCGGATGACCATCATGGAGAGGGCCGCAGCCACGAGGATCACCAGCTCGCTGATACCGACGAAATAGAGAAGGAGTGATGCAACGGCAACGACCGCAACGGCAGGACCCGTCAACGCCGTCCGGCCGAGGCGAAGGATCGCGTGGAGCACGATCGCAACGACTACGGGCTCGATGCCGTAGAGCACCGCCTCCGCCGTCGGCGTCTCTCCGTAGGAGACATAGATCCAGGCGAGCACGAGGACGATCGTGACCGCCGGCAGTATGAAGCATGCTCCGGCCGCGAGCAGCCCGGCCCAGCCCGCGCGCTCGTAACCGATGTGGATGGCTAGCTCGGTGGAGCTGGGGCCGGGGATCAGATTGGTCGCTCCCAGCATGTCGAGGAAGCGCCGGTCGTCGAGCCACCGGCGCCTGATGACCACCTCGTCGTGCATCAGGGCAATGTGCGCGGCCGGGCCTCCGAACGCGGTCGCTCCGAGCCTCGCAAAGAGGCGCGCGACCTCGCCGAGTTCGCCCATCACTCCCCGCCGACGGAGGGACGTGCGGTCAGGACGGCGTCAACCAGCTCGGCGATGCGAACGTGGTGGGCGCCCTTCCAGTAGATCTGCCCGCACCCGGTGCACGTGCGGAAGTCGTCGTAGGTCGCCCTCGTCCCCGCCTGGAGGCGATGGGCGACCTCTTCCTTGGGAACCGAGATCAGCTCACCGTTGCAGTTTGCGCACCGGGCCAGCGGATCGAGACGATCGAAGAGATCGAACCGCGTGACCACCTCGATCACCTGTAGACGTGGGACGTCGGCCCTTACGAAGTAACCGTGAGTCACCTCTTTGCGCCTGAGGACGCCGACGTCGCGGGTGAGCAGGACCCTCCGTTCTCGCACCGAGATCGTCGCGATCTCTGCGTCTTCGAAGTCATTCCGGTACAGCGTGTCGAAGCCGAGCAGTCGCAGGTAGCGCGCCAGTTGGCCGAGGTTCGCATCGGCCACGAAGCGCGTGTCGCGTAGTGGTTCGGGGCGGAGGCGGATGACGGGCGAGATTTCCAGCGACTCGAACATCGGGTACACGCTTATGAGCTCCCCCTCCCGAACGACGTGTGAGAAGTCCACGGATCGCCCCTCCACCACGATCAGGTCGACCTCCGTATGGGGTACCCCGAGGCCTTCGATCGCGTCCTTCACCGTCGGCGGGACATCGAACGCCCGCTCGACGGTCCGGTGGTGGAGCTCCTCGGGCAGGAAGTCGTTCAGCTCCGCATAGAAGCGAAATCGCGCGCGCGTGGGCACGTCTGCACGATAGTCGCGCCCACGATTGCGGGCGTCGGGCGGATCAGCCCTCGTCCGAGAGCAATCGATCCAGGCGCCGACGAGGTTCGCCGAGCGACTTCGCCCGACGCGTCATGCCCCTCCATGGATCGAGTCCCTCCGAGACGCGGTCGAGCACCGTCTTGATCGTGAAGGTAGACGGCCTCGCCCGTCCCTCGAGCTCGTCCCACTCGAGCGGCGTCGCGATCGGTGCGCCCGGGCGAGGGCGGAGCGAGTAGGGGGCGACCGCATGCTGCGCGTACGCGTTACGCCCCACGTCGAGAAACAGTCTTCTCCTCCGCTTCTCCTTGCGAACCTCGGTCGTGAGATTCTGCGGATCGCCCGCCGCGAGCAAGCTCGCTACGTCGCGCGCGAACGTCCTCACCTCGTCAAAGTCGGCGCGGCGGTCGAGTGGAACGGCGACATGCAGACCCTTGCCCCCAGTTGTCTTGAGGTAGGGAGCGAGCCCGAGGGTTGTCAACAGCTTCCGCAGCTCTCGAGCCACGTCTTTCACCAGCCTGAAGTCGTCCCCCGGAGGATCGAGATCGAAGATCATCAGGTCGGGGTTGTGGATGCGATCCTTCCGGCTGAGCCACTGGTGCAGTGTCAGGCAACCCTGGTTCGCGAGATAGACGAGGGTAGCTGCGTTGTTGCATACGACGTGGACCACAGTCCCGCCCTTCTTCTTAACGGACGACCGCTCGATCCAAGCGGGGAAGTGTTTGGGCGCGTCCTTGTGGTAGAAGCCCTG
>JBOGWZ010000231.1:0-3163 GCA_050694075.1 Actinomycetota bacterium
CACAGATCGAGGTGATCCACCTCCGCTATCGAGACGTTGAACTTGTTCCGTACGCTCTGGGTCACCGAGCGAGTTATCTGCCGCTTGTATTTCAGCGAACCACCCGCCGGTATGAACAGTTCGAAGCGCCCGACGCCGATGAACATTTCCGTAAGGGGAGGGGCCTACCTAGCGACCTCTTGCACCTCGAAGGCCTGGATGATGTCGCCCTCCTTGATGTCCTGGTAGCCCTCGAGCCCTATCCCGCACTCGTAGCCGGTGGCTACGTCGCGCACGTCGTCCTTGAAACGCTTGAGCGACGAGATCGAGGTCTCGTAAACGACCGTACCGTCGCGCACCAGACGCACCTTCGAGTTGCGACGGATCGTCCCCTCGGTCACGTAACAACCGGCAATGACCCCGACGCGCGGAACCCTGAAGGTGGCGCGGACCTCCGCCTGTCCTACCGGGACCTCACGCCTCTCCGGCCCGAGCAGTCCCTTCGCTGCGTTCTCGATGTCCTCGACCGCCTGGTAGATCACTCGGTAGGTACGGACGTCCACCCCGCCTTCGTCGCCGAGCTGCCGAGCCTGTCCCGTCGGTACGACGTTGAACCCGATCACGATCGCCTCGGAGGCCTGAGCAAGCGTGACGTCGTTCTCGGTGACGGCCCCCACGCCCTTGCGGATCACGTTGAGCCGGACGAGCGACTGGTCGAGCTTGGCGAGCTGGTCCTCCAACGCCTCCACCGAACCGGCGGTGTCGCCCTTGAGCACGATGTTGAGGGTTGGGACCTCTCCCTCTGCGGTTGCGGCGAGTAGCTGTTCCAAGGAGACCTTGCGCTGTGCCACGAGCTCGGCGGCGCGGCGATGCTGGTCGCGCTCTGTTGCGATGCGACGGGCCTCTTTCTCGTCGTTCATCGCTCGAAACTCGTCACCGGCCTGGGGCACCGCCTGCCACCCGAGCACCTGAGCGGGCTGGCCCGGATGTGCCTCCTCCACCCGGTTGGCGTTCTCGTCGAGCATGGCGCGGACGCGTCCCCACGCAACGCCGGCCAGCAGCGCATCGCCCTGCCTGAGAGTCCCGCGCTTGACGAGCAGCGTCGCAACCGGCCCGCGACCCTTGTCGAGATGCGCCTCGATGACATGACCGCGCGCGGAGGCATCGGGGTTGGCCTTGAGGTCCAGGTTCACGTCCGCCATCAGCAGGATGTTCTCGAGCAGGTCGTCGAGGTTCACCCGCTGCTTCGCAGAGACGTCGACGTAGATCGTCTCGCCCCCCCACTCCTCCGGCAGGAGTCCGTGGTCGGAGAGCTGTTGGCGCACGCGCGTCGGATCGGCTTCGGGCTTGTCGACCTTGTTGACGGCCACGACGATCGGCACCCCTGCCGCGCGCGCGTGATCGATCGCCTCCAACGTCTGGGGCATGACGCCGTCGTCGGCCGCAACCACCAGCACCGCGATGTCCGTCACCTGTGCGCCGCGCGCCCGCATCGCGGTGAACGCCTCGTGGCCCGGGGTGTCGATGAATGTGATGTTCCGCGAGTCGACCCTTACCTGGTAGGCGCCGATGTGCTGCGTGATCCCTCCCGCCTCGCCGGCCACGACGTTCGTCCTCCGGATGGCGTCCAGGATCGAGGTCTTTCCGTGGTCGACGTGCCCCATCACGGTCACGACGGGGGGACGGGGTGCAAGTTGACCTTTGTCCTCCTCGGCCTCGGCGACCATCTCCTCGAACTCCTCTTCGAGAGGATCGACGATCTCGACCGGGACACCGAGCTCCTCCGCGACGAGCAGGACGGCCTCGTCACTCATCGATTGCGTGACCGTGACCATCTCGCCCAGTCCCAGAAGGACCTTCACGATCTCGGCCGGAGATCGCTCGAGTTTGCCGGCGAACTCCTGGACGGTGATGCCGCGGTGCACGCGGACCGCCTCGGTCTCTGTGGGCGCCGCCTCTTTCTCGACCGGGGTGGGCTTCGCCGACTCAGCGGCGGGGGCGGGGGCCGTCTGCTCGTCGGGGACGGCGGGTTCGGGGGGCGGCGGGGCCGGAGCCGGCTCAGTGGCGGGCTCGGCGGGGGCCTCCTTCGCCTTCGCCTTAGCCTTGGCCGGAGCCTTGGCCGGGGCGGCCTTGGCCTTCGGCTCCTGCTTCTGGGCCTTACGCCGCGCCTTGGTGGGGACGGCGGCCCCATCCGAGAGCTCCGATTTGACGCGCTCGGCCAGCGCCTCATCGATGGTGGAGGCGTGACTCTTGACCGGTTCGCCGATCTTCTCGAGGTGCGCGAGGACCTCCTTGGAGCTGAGTCCCAGCTCCTTGGCGACCTCGTGGACCCTGGGCTTGGCCATGGCTACTTCTCTTTCTCTCGCGTCCTTCGCAGAAGCTCCCCGAGAAAGCTCTCCTCGAGAGGGGCCTCGTGGCGAAGCGCCCGCCGGAGAGTCCCCGACCGCACCGCATCGTGGACGCAGGACTCCTTAGGGCACAGGTACGCTCCCCGTCCGGGACCGCGTGAGCCCACCTCGACGATCCCCTCAGGGGCGCGTCTGACGACCCGGATCAGTTCCGGCTGCGGGCGCTTCGCGCGGCAACCGACACAGGTCCGAATCGGTTCACCCATCTTAGTCGGCCCGGCTCGCCCCCTACTCGCTCACTCGCTCGCTCGCGCTTGCTCCACCGGGCTGCCCTCCGGCTGTGGTTCCGAGTCGCCGGCGTCCTCCGGGCCCGCCGGTGCCGGCACCTCGGCCTCCGCCGCCTCCGCGGCGGGCTCCGGTTCGGCGCTCTCGGCGTCGGCGGCCTGGGTGTCCGCGCGCATCTGCGACTCGGACTTGATGTCCACCCGCAGTCCGGTCAGCCGCGCGGCGAGGCGCGCGTTCTGTCCCTCCTTGCCGATCGCCAGCGACAACTGGTGATCGGGGACGACCACCAGAGCGGTCTGTCCTTCGTCGAGGATCCGCACCTCCCTGACCTTGGCCGGGGACAGCGCGTTCGCGACGAATTCCTGCAGATCGTCGGTCCACTTGATGATGTCGATCTTCTCCCCGCGCAGCTCGTTCATCACCATGCGCACCCGAGAGCCCTTCGCACCTACGCAGGCCCCGACGGGATCCACGTTCTTGTCGTTCGAGACGACGGCGATCTTCGACCGATGGCCCGGCTCGCGGGCGACCGCCTTGATCTCGACCACGCC
>JBOGWZ010000232.1:0-3151 GCA_050694075.1 Actinomycetota bacterium
CGGCTCATCGGCTACCGCGCCGAGCATGGGTTGTCCCAGACTACCCTTGCCGAGAGGCTCGGGATGAAGCAGCCCGCGATCGCGCGGCTTGAAGCTGGAGAGAAGAACCCAACGTGGGACACGCTCGCTCGGATCTCAGAGACACTTCGAATCGAGTTCGTCATCGACATCGTGCCGTCGGGAGCTCGGGCGACCATTGATACCGATCACGTGGGGAAGGCGGAGATTGTCGAACGAGTGACGGCAGGTTCTCATTCTGTCGTCGTTGCGGTGAGATAACACGCGGCGACCGCCACCATGCCTCGTCGATGAAGAAGGCGCTCCCGCCGGATGGAGGGCCTTGGGACGGAAAGGAACGAGGGCCCTCGGAAGGGCCCTCGACTGGTAGCGGCGGGTGGACTCGAACCACCGACTCGGCGATTATGAGCCGCCTGCTCTGCCCCTGAGCTACGCCGCCATGGGCGGAGCGATTCGAGCCCCCTCACGGAATCGAACCGTGGACCTTCTCCTTACCATGGAGACGCTCTGCCGTCTGAGCTAAGGGGGCGCCGGCGGACCAGGATAAACCGCGGAGCCGTCCGCCTTTGTTCCCGCCTCGGGTCGCGCGAGCGTCGGCCTGACCTGCGAATATCCCCCCGTGCGGATCAACCGGCCGGACGAGCCGGCCTACGCCGGAGCGCTCGTCTTCAACAAGGTGGAGCTGGTGCTCGATCCGGCGGAGCTCTCTGGGGCGGACGTCGCGATCCTCGGAGCCCCGATGGACGAGATGGTCACCCATCGCCCCGGCGCTCGCTTCGGCCCGCGCGCCATCCGGGCCGCCTACGACGGGGGTCCGCCGAAGATGTACCACCAGGACCTCGGTGTGGACCCGTTCGCGGAGCTGCGGATCGTCGACTACGGCGACGCCACCGTGGTTCCCGGAGACGCTCACGCCTCCCACCGGGCCATCCGCGACGCCGTCGGTCACATCGCGGCCGCGGGCGCGGTGCCTGTCGTGCTGGGCGGAGACCATTCGATCGCCTACCCCACGATCACCGCAGTGGCGGCCGCGCACGAGCCGGGGTCGATGGCGGTCGTGCAGTTCGACACCCACGCCGACACCGCAACCGAGAACTGGGGAGTCGAATGGTCGCACGGCACCCCGTTCCGGCATCTCGTGGACAACGGCGTGATCCGAGGCGATCGGCTCATACAGATAGGGCTCAGGGGCTACTGGCCCTCCCCCGAGGAGTTCGCGTGGATGCGCGAGGCGGGGGTGCGCTGGCACCGGATGGACGAGGTCGCCGAGCGTGGCATCGAAGCGGTGATCGACTCGGTCCTCGTCGAGATGGGCGACGCCGAGCACATACATCTGTCGGTCGACATCGACGTTCTGGATCCCGCCTATGCGCCGGGGACCGGCACGCCCGAACCGGGCGGGATGACCACGCGCGAGCTGTGCCGAGCGGTGAGACGTCTCGTGCTGGAGCGCGGGCTTGCCGGCATGGAGGTCGTCGAGGTATCTCCGCCCTACGACCATGCGGAGATCACGGCGATGGCCGCTAATCGAGTGGTGCTCGAGGCTTTGTCCGCGCTCGCGCTGCATCGGGGGGGCCGGCCAGCACACCCCGAGAATCCCGGATAACGGCCTAGCGGCGCGCGGTCGCGGCCGCCCCGATCGCCGCGACGACCTCCCGATAGAGGATGTCGGCGTCCTCCGCCGTGTTCGCGATGCAGACCGTTCCGAGCTTTCCGTGCGCGCGCAGCGCCCCGAACAGATGGAGGGTCGCCCCCGTCCGAGAGTGGAGATCGAAGGCAAGCCCTCGGGCGCGGATCACGGCTATGACGTCGGCCGGTTGGAGGCCGATGTAGGTGTCGGATTTCAGGTTGTCGCTCGAGATGTAGTACTTGGGAACGCCGCCGCAGACGAGCTCGCCGGTGGCGCGGTCGTAAGTGCCTTCGGTCGCCAGGCGGGCCATCGTGAACGGATGGGTCGTGCCGCCGAGGCGCAGATTGATCTCGCTCATGTAGGCGTCGGCGAGGTCGCCGCCGGGCGCGACCACGAAGTCGAGCCCGAACGATCCGATGACTCTCTCGGCCGCCAGCGCCTCCGCGACCCGAGAGGCGTGGGACTGGATCGCCTCGCGATACTCGGACCGTGCCGGGAACCGGCAGCCGAGGTAGACCTGGTCGTCCGGCCCGCCAAGGATCTGGTCGTGGGTCGAGACGACCTCGAAGTCACCGCCCGGGGCGATACGCATCTGCACGCTTGGAGACACGACCTCCTCGCCGCGCATCAGCTCCTCCACGACCGCTCCCTCACCCGCGATCTTCTCGATGAAGGAAGGCCACGACTCTTCTGCCGCGATGAACACCGTGGTCGCGTCCGAGATCGGAGGAGAGAACCCGTCCAGTGACACGATCGCATTTCCCTGGCCCGAGAATCCGTTGTTCAGCTTGATCACTGCCGCTTCGGCCGCGGGCTGAAGGGAGCGGATGTGTTCGAACGCGGCGAGGATCTCCGCCTCGTTTCGCACGTCCTCCCGTCCTGGGAGGATCGGCACGCCGACCCTTCGCGCGATGCGGCGCGACCCCGACTTCGACCCAAGCGCCACGAGCTCGAGTTCCGGGCCGTACAGAGGGATGCCGAGGACCCGAGACAGCTCAGTCTCGAACGCGGTGACGTTGAACGGAAGGATGTATGCGTCATCGACGTCGGGGACGGCGGCTCGGATCTCCTGAAGCGCCCGCGGATCCTCGATGAGCTTCTGAGAGAGGGGTCTCGGCTCGGCATGGCCCACGCTGACGAGGGCAAGACGTTCGCGCGCGTCCGTCACCTCGGGGATGAAGCTCAGGTAGTAGTCGACGACCGCCTCGTCGATGGGCATTGCGCTGACGTAGACGATCCTCAAGCCGGGGTTGCGGAGAAGGAGAAGCATGCACATCATCCGCTCGTCGTATAGCGCGATGCCGACTATCTTTCGCGCCTCGGAGACGGGGTAGCTCAACGACTGGACGATCACTATCGTCCCGGTTTCGAGACCGGGTAGACCGACCTGCTTGAGCCGCTCCACGAAACGTTCCTGGCGCTCTCGGGAACCGTCGGTGCTCATGCCGGAAGGGTAGCGGCTCGGGGTATAAGGGAGAGTCGATGCAGATGCTCGATGAGATC
>JBOGWZ010000233.1:0-3148 GCA_050694075.1 Actinomycetota bacterium
CCCGTCCGGGGCGCCGAGTCGGCCGTCGAGCGACAGCGCGAGCTTGAGAGAGATGAGCGGGAGCCCGGTGGTGCGGTGGTGGACATAGGCGAGGTTCAGTAGTCGGGCCTCGTCTTCGAGCACGCCGCGGGTGACCTCTATCCCGGCCCCCTCCAGCAGCGCGAATCCCCGGCCCAGCACCCGCTCGTCCGGGTCTTCCATGGCCGCCACGACGCGCGCCACTCCCGACTCGAGCACCAGGGGGGCGCAGGGTGGAGTGCGGCCATAGTGGACGCACGGCTCGAGCGTGACGTAGAGGGTCGCGCCGAGGCCATCGCCCGAAGAGAGCACGCGCGCCTCGGCGTGAGGCGTGCCGGCCCCTTCGTGCTCGGCCTCCGCGACGACCTCCCCTTCTCGGACGAGAACCGCCCCGACGCGTGGGTTCGGCGACGTGCGGCCGGCGCGCGCCGCGACCTCGAGGGCTCTTTGCATGAAGCGCTCGTCGCTCCGGTCCAACCCGTCCTCCGTTTCCGGGGCCGGGCGGGGACGCCGAGCAGACGCCACCGCGCGCGGTGCCGTCCGTGGCCTCTTCTCCCATCCGGACTGTTACCGTCGGTCCCGGGATCTCACCGGGTCGGCCCCGGACCTGTGCCGTGTGGCCCGGGGGTCGCGGACTCTCACCGCCGGTCGGGAATCACACCCTGCCCCGAAGAGGTCTTCCTATCGCCCCGAATCATACCCTTGCTGCTCCCCACTCCGCCGCCGGTCGATCGCATAGGCCGATTTCTCGTCGCGCTTCGCGTAGTGCTTCATCTCGGTCGCGATCTCCGACGCCTCCCAGTGGCTATCGATCGGTCGGTGGGCGTTGGAGGCGACCCCGATCGACACCGTCATGACGGCATAACGGTGCGAATGCTTCTGGCGATCGAGCACCTCGATATAACCTCGCTCCAGGTCCTCCGGGTCATAAAGCGATCGCACCTCAAGGTCCCACCGCGCGATCGTGTCCTTCGCCACCGTCTCCGCGACGCTCGGATCGACGATGGCAATGAAATCATCGCCCCCTACATGGCCCACGAAGCGCTCGTGCTCCTGGTGTCGCTGCACGGCCTCCGTCACGCACCGCGCGAGGGCCTTGATGGCTTCGTCACCGCGCAGGAAGCCGTAGAAATCGTTGAATGCCTTGAAGTTATCGAGATCTATGTAGATGAGCGCGAACGGCGTTCCAGAACCAACACGGGCGACAACCTCCTCCTGTACCTGGACGTTGCCCGGAAGCTGTGTGAGGGGATTGATCGCTCTCATGTCGCGAGCGCGTCGCAACGCCGACTTCACCCGCGCGACAAGCTCCAGCGGATCGAACGGCTTGATGATGTAGTCGTCCGCACCCGCCGTCAGTCCCGCCACCTTCTCGGCCGGGAGGGACTTCGCTGTCAGCATGATTATCGAGATGTTCTTCGTCCTGCCCTCGTTGCGCAGGCGCCGACACACCTCCAAGCCATCCAGCCTCGGCATCATGACGTCGAGGATGATCAGATCGGGAAGCATCTCGATCGCCGCGTGAAGGGCCTGCTCGCCGTCGAATGCGGTCGCCACGTCAAAACCCTCGAGCCGGAGGTTCACCTCGACGAACCGGACGATGTCCGCGTCGTCGTCGGCAACGAGGATCAGGGTGCGACCGGATACGGTCACGGCGCCCCCAGTCGGTCGAGCACTTGCCTGAGCCGCCGCGCCGCCGCGGGTGGGTCCACGCCGTCGAAGATGGCGCTCCCGGCGACGAGGATGGTCCCTCCGGCGTGCACGGCGCGCTCGATCGTGGAGAGGTTCACGCCTCCGTCCACCTCGACCTCGGCACGGGCGCCGCGATCGTCCACCAGCCTTCTCGCCTCCCCGATCTTGGGCACCGTTCCGTCCAGGAACTTCTGGCCCCCGAACCCGGGTCGGACCGTCATCATAAGGACCACATCCAGCGCATCCAAGTGCTCGGTCGCGGAGTCGAGACTCACGTCCGGGTGCACCGCGAGGCCCACCCCGGCACCGGCGTCGCGGATGTGGGCGATGGCGTCGCCGACGTCCTCCACGACCTCCTGGTGGAACGAGATCCGGTCGGCCCCCGCGCGCGCGAAGTCGGGCGCGTACTTGACGGGGTCGGTGATCATCAGGTGAACGTGCAGCGGCAGATCGCACGCCTTGCGAACGGCCTCGACCACGAGCGGACCGAAGGTGAGGTTGTCGACGTAGTGGCCGTCCATCACGTCGAGGTGCACCCAGTCGATGTACTCCGACACCGACGCGATGTCCTCGGCGAGCCTTCCGAAGTCGGCGGTCAAGATCGAAGGGGCAAGCTGGAGACGTCCCATGCCCGATTCTTATTCGAAATGCTCGCCCGGTGCGGGTCTCAGCCCTCGCAGCATCTCGGTCCCCGACATCGCTCGCTTGCCGGCCATCTGGACCTCGGACAGAAAGAGAGCGCCCTCTCCGGTGCCGACGCGACCCGAGGCATCGACCTCTCCCATCGCCGGCTCGCCGGAGGCGGGCTCCACGAATAGCACCTTCACGCGCCTGCCGCGGAACGTCGTCCACGCGCCCGGCTCCGGGTTGCAGCCGCGCACGAGGTTGCGGATCTCACTTCCTCTCCTGCTCCAGTCGATCCGGGCCTCCTCGGTCGTCACCTTCGGCGCGTAGGTGGCCCGCGCGTGATCCTGTTCGATCGGGCGGATGCCTCCCTTCGCGTAGGCGTTGAGTGTCGGCACGAGAAGCTCCGCGCCGAGGCGGGCGAGGCGCGCTCCGAGCCTGCCGGCGGTGTCGTCCTCCGCCACCTTCGCGGCGCACGTCGCCAGTATCGGTCCCTCGTCCATGCCCTCCGTCAGCACGATCAACGACACCCCGGTCTTGTCCACACCGTCGATCAAGGCGCGCTGGACGGGGGCGGCACCCCTGTAGACCGGGAGCAAAGAGAAGTGCACGTTCACGAACCCCGACCTCGGCACGCGCAGCACGCCGGCAGGAAGGATCTTGCCGTAGGCCACGACGACCGCGACCTCGGGGTTCAGCTCGCGGAGTAGCTGCTCGAACTCCGGGTCCCGGACTCGCTGCGGCTGGTAGACGTCGAGCCCGGCCTCGACGGCGGCGCGCTTCACCGGCGACGCCGACGGTTCGCCCGCGCGTC
>JBOGWZ010000234.1:0-3112 GCA_050694075.1 Actinomycetota bacterium
GAGGTTCCGATCCCGGGTATCCCGAGATCGGTCCACGTCTTCTGTTCGGGGTCGTACGCGGCCGCGATGTTCCAGCCGAACTCGTCGTAGGACTGACCCATCGGGTTGAACACCTGCCCCGAGGCGTTGTAGTAGATGCTTCCATTTGGCAGCAGGTGCAGCCGCGGGTACAGCGGCAGCGAACGATCGGCCGATGCTCCGTTGTAGAGCCACTTTCCGTCGGCCACGTCGAAGGTCTCCGTCTGCACGACGTTGCGGCCCGAGTCCTGCGGATGCTCGCGGTACAGGGGCTTGATGAGCTTCGTTACGCCGCTCGCCACGAAGACGTTGCCGTTCGCCAGCGTCACTCCGCTCGGGTACCAGCGGCCCCATCGCATCGAACCGGTCTGCGACCAGCGATCGCCCTCTGGATCGAAGATGCGCGCGTTCTTGAGGCCCTCGAGCTCGGCAATCCCTTCGTCGTAATAGGCCGTTCCGCCGATCGCGAGGACCCGCCCATCACTCAGAGTCACGACGTCTGCGCAGAACAAGGCGCCGTCGTTGTGCGTCTCCTGACTGGCGGAGCCGGGTAGAAGCTCCTCCTCCTCGTATCCGTCGGGGTTCGCGCCGCCGTCCACGGGGGAGGGCTCGGACCATCTCGGCCCCGAGAGGTCCAGGATGCGCGTCTGGTCGTTCACGGAGACGTGTCCGAACTCCCCTCCCGTCGACTGCTGGATGTTCTCGGTCCCCTCCAGGGCGTTGAAGTAGAGGATCCTGCCGTCGGCGAGGACCGACATCGTTCCGGCCGCGGGCTTGCACTCCTCGTGACCGTCGTGCTCGACGCACTCTTCCTCGGTTCGATCCGCGCCGATGGTGGGCTCGACGAAGGGCTCGGAGAAGGATCCGACCGCCTCCGGACGCTCAGGGCCCGCGGAGGCCGCGCCGGACAGCAGCGACGCCACCATCACGGCGGAAACTCCCACGGCAACCGAGAGAACGGCCGACCTGCGCATGACTCCTAGGGATTCGACGCCGTCGGCTCGCTTCCCTTTGGGTTCGCGGCCTTTGTCCTATCTACGTAATAGATACGACTAGCCGCGGAATAGGCCAGCCCCTTTAATTGCTAGTCAAGAGGTATCGGCTGGCACAAGGCGGGGACGCAGCGTGAGAGACACCACAATCGAGCTGGATATTTTCGGTGGATCGCCGCCGATCCTCGCCCTCGACGATCCGCGCTCCCTGGATGCGGAGCTCGTCGGCGCCAAGGCCTCTTCACTGGCGCATGCCTCGGCCGCCGGACTTCCCGTGCTCCCGGGCTTCGTCCTGACGACCGCCGCCTGCTCGTTGATCGCATCCACACGTGACGATCGTCTGACTCTTCCGGCCGGCCTCGCGACCGCTCTGCAGGCAGTCTGGGAGGGTCTCTCGCGCGACGGGGCCCGAGCCCTCGTCGTCCGCTCGTCTTCGTCCATGGAGGACGGCAAGACGTCGTCGATGGCCGGGATGTTCACCTCCGTGCTGGGGGTCTCGAACTGGCCGACGTTCCTGGAATCGCTCGCCGCCGTGCTCGCCTCGGGGCGGCGCGCGGGTCTTGACGCCCCGATGGCCGTGCTCGTTCAGCCGCAGCTCGAGGTCGCTCGTGGGGGAGTGATGTTCACGCTCGATCCGGTGACGGGCCGCTCCGACCGCATCATGGTGGCAGCGGTCCTCGGGGGGCCGGACAAGCTCGTCGACGGCAGTGTGCAGGGAACGCGCATGACGCTGAGCCGAGGCGGCCGACTCCTTCAGCGTGAGGGCGATGATCCCAAGATCCTGAAGGGTGGTCAGCGTCGCGCGCTTGCCCGCATTGCCGAGCGCGCACAGGTCGCGTTCGACGGACCCCAGGACGTCGAGTGGGCGTTCGACCTCGAGGGGAAGCTCTGGCTCCTCCAGAGTCGCCCGATCACCGCGATGTCCGACGATCACACCGCTTCGGGGCCGATCCTCGGCCCCGGTCCGGTAGCCGAGACGTTCCCGGACGCGCTCGAGCCACTAGAGGAAGATCTGTGGATCGAGCCGCTGCGGGCCGCGATCGAATACGCGCTCCTGCTGGTCGGATCGGTGGGGCGCCGCCGTCTCTCGCGCTCACCGGTACTCGTCACGGTTGCGGGTCGCGCCGCAGTCGATCTCGAGCTTTTCGGAGTGGTCCCCAACAAGAAGAAGCTGTCGATCCTCGACCCGCGGCCGGCGTTCCGTCGACTCGGCGCGAGCTGGCGAGTCGGACGCCTGCGCGCGGCGATGCCCGCGCTGGCGGGCGACCTCATCGATCGCGTAGACGAAGAGCTCTCCCTGCTGCGTCCGGTTCGGGAGTTGACGGACGACGAGCTGATCTCGCTCCTCGGAAGGACCCGGCAGGCCCTGGTCGCCCTTCACGGCCACGAGATCATGGCGGGCGTGCTGCTGACGAAGGGCACCTGCTCTCCAAGTGCCGCCTCTCTCGGCATGGGCTTGCTCGCGAAGGCGCGCGCAAAGGGCATGGACGACGATGACGCCGTCGCGGCGTATCCGGCCGTGCTTGCTCTCACGGCCCCCGCGATCCGCCGGCGTGAGCTGCCGCCCGTGCCCGAGGTCCTGCCCGACATAGGCGTCGATTGCCATCCACTCGCCGCGGCGCGGGAGTCGCTGCGGCTGCGCGCCCGCTGGATCCAGGAGCTCACGATCCGCATCGCGCGCGAGCTCGGCTCGCGACTGGCGACAAGGGAAATCCTTCTGCATGCCGAGGATGTCGCCAGGCTGCGCCTCGAGGAACTGCGTGCGGTGGTTTCCGGAGACCTCGTCGTCGCCGAATTCCAGGACCGCTCCGGCGACATCGACGGCGCGCCGCTGCCGGCGGCCTTCCGGCTGACAGCGAGCGGCAAGCCGGCCCCGGTGGTCCTGTCCCAGGGGACGGAGGGCCAGGGCGCAGGCGGGGGCCGCGGCATCGGCCGGGTCGCCAACGGCTCAACCGAGCCCGGGGACGTTCTCGTGGTGCGCAACCTCGATCCGACGCTTGCTCCTAAGCTTCCCGGTCTCGCCGGCCTCGTGGCCGAAACTGGAAGTGTCCTCAGCCACCTTGCGATCCTGGCGCGTGAGTACGGCGTTCCGACCGTGGTCG
>JBOGWZ010000235.1:0-3111 GCA_050694075.1 Actinomycetota bacterium
TCGAACGTCACGCAGAAACGTTTGCGAAGGGCGAGCCCGAATGCTCGGTTCATACGGGCACCGAAGGGGGAATGCCCCACGAGCTGCATCCCGCCGCTCTCGTCGAAGAACCGCTCGAGCACCACCGTATCCCTCGTGGGAAGCGTCCCGAGCGCGGCGAGACCGGCGCCGAGGTAGCGGACGATCGTGTCCGCCGCGAGGCCTTCGACGCCGCACTCCTCCTCCAACCACTTGCGGGCATCGTCGGCTCGATCGGCCGCGAGCCTTTCCCCCACTTGCGCGCGCAGATCCGAAACTTCCTCGGAGAGCTCGTCGGTGCGGCCCGGTGCCTCCCCGAGCCAGAAGGGAACCGATGGAGGGGCGCCCCGCGCGTCGACGACCCTCACCGTCCCCGGCTCGACCCGGCGGATACGCCACGAGGTCGTGCCGAGCAGGAAGACATCGCCGGCCATGCTCTCGATGGCCCAGTCCTCGTTCACGGTCCCAATAAAGGTGTCGTCGGGCTCGGCTACCACGCGGAAGTCGCCGAGCTCGGGGATGGCCCCACCGGAGGTGAGCGCGGCGAGGCGCGCGCCGCGACGGCCTCGTAGGCGCCCGTTGACCCGGTCGCGATGCAGATAGGCGGCGCGGCGTCCGCGGCCGGTGCGGATCCCCTCCGATACGAGCTCGACGGCATCGTCGAAGTGCCTGCGCGACAGATCCGAGTACGGCGCCGCCCGTCGAACGAGCTCGAAGAGGCCGTCCTCCGCCCACTCCTCCGCCGCGCACTCCGCCACGATCTGCTGGGCAAGGATGTCGAGGGGCGCAACCGGTTGCAGGATCGCGTCGAGCCGGCCGGACCGCACACCGCGGACGAGGGCGGCGCACTCGACGAGCTCATCGCGCGAGGTCGGAAACAGTCGGCCGCTGGGGGTTCCGCTGCGCGTGTGGTTCGAGCGGCCCACCCGTTGGATGAATGTGGCGAAGCTCCGCGGTGAGCCGATCTGGCAGACGAGCTCGACCGGGCCGATGTCTATCCCGAGCTCGAGCGAAGCCGTCGCCACGAGCGCCTTGAGCTCGCCGCGGCGCAAGCGTGACTCGACTCGCTGCCGCCGCTCCTTCGAGAGGCTCCCGTGATGCGCGGCCACCTGGTCGTCGCCGATCTGCTCCCCGAGCTGGTGCGCAACGCGCTCGGCCATCCGCCGGGTGTTAACGAAGACGAGCGTGGTGCGGTGCTCTTTCACGTGATTGGCTATGAGGGCGAGGATCTGCGCCATCTGTTCCGCCGACGCGACCGCTCCGAGCTCGTCGTCGGGTAGCTCGAGCGCCAGATCGAGGTCGCGCTGGTGACCCACGTCGACGATCGCGCATCGGGGGGAGCCGTCGGGATTCGAGCGGTCGGGCCCGGCCCCGATCAAGAGACGGGCGACGGTCTCGATCGGCCGCTGGGTCGCGGACAGCCCGATGCGCTGTGGCGACCTCGCCACGAGGTGCGCCAGTCGCTCGAGCGTGAGTGCGAGGTGTGATCCCCGCTTGTTTCCGGCGACCGCGTGAATCTCGTCGACGATCACCGACTCAACACGTTGGAGCATCGCGCGGCTTCGCTCCGCGGTCACGAGGAGGTACAACGACTCCGGCGTGGTGATGAGGAAGTTAGGTGGTCGCTTGAGCATCGCGGCGCGCTCCGAGGCGGCCGTGTCTCCCGTGCGCACGGCCACGCGGATCTCGGGCGAGCCGAGCCCCATCTCGGCTGCGACCTCTCTGATCTCACGCAGAGGGGCCTCGAGGTTCTGGTGGATGTCGACCGCGAGCGCCTTCAGCGGTGAGACGTAAACGACCTGGGGTCCGGCCTCGAGCTCGGCGCCCGCCTCGTGGGCTCGGTACATCCGATCGATGCAGACGAGAAACGCGGCAAGCGTCTTTCCAGATCCGGTGGGCGCCGCGATCAGCGTGTGGTTATCGCCCGCGATCTCGCGCCAGCCGAGGGCCTGAGGCTCGGTGGGTCCGTCGGGGAATCGGCGCTTGAACCACGTACGGACGGCGGGGTGGAACGTCTCCAGCATCCCGACACCGTACCGCCCCCCTGACCCTGACCGGGGGCCGCGTTATCGCCGTGTTCCGTGCCCTAAAACGCCCTGAGGGACCGTTTTGGGGCGCGGAATGCGCGACCGCTACTGAGCCTCGAACTCGGCTTCCAGTTCGTTCTCGAAGTCCTGAACGATGTACGAGCGTCCAAACTCGAATGTCATCTCGACGACGACGGAGGTCCCAGGCTCGATCGATTGGAGCCCGCCCGGGAACACGGCCGGCTTCTCGCCCTTGAACCCGCTACCGAACCACTTGTCGATATCCCTTTCGGTCATGCCGGGCTCAGGTGAGAAGATCGCGAATTCGTGCGGCTTGGTCCCGTCGTTGACGAGCTCGATCGTCTGGGTTCCCGATGGGACTTCGGGGACCTCGAACCCCTCGTCGGTCGCCGTGATCGTGAGATCCGGTTGCGGTCCCTCGGCCTCAGATACTCCCTCGGCATCGAAGAGCTGAACCATGCCCTCGGTCACGTGCGGCGCACCGCTTCCGGGGACGGGAAGGAAGCACAAGAAGACGTATCTGCCCGGGGCGAGCTCCCGCGTCATCGACGTCGTGGCGCCGGGCTCGAGGACGGGGATCCCCGCCAGGTCCTTGAACCACTTGGGCTCCTTTTGGCTTTCAATCGCCTTCATGACGTCGTCGAGGTCACGATCGCCGGCGATCGATCCGAAGGCCGCCTCATGGGGAAGCTCGCCGGAGTTGATGAACTCCAAGGTGATGTTGCCACCGGTGACCTCCTCGGTCATCCCAAAGGCATATTCGGTCATGCCGATCTGGACGCGATTGACGTCCGCCTGCGCGGCCGGCCCGTCGTCGGTGCCTCCGTTTCCCCCTCCACACGCAACCAACGTGAAGGCACACAATGTAGCGATCGCCCCAGCTTTGCGAATCCTCAGAGACCCCCTCGGTCCCTCGAACGGCACGGCACCCTCGCTTATACCAGCGCCGGCAGACGGGCGGTTCTTTGCCCCAAAGTGGCCCCTGAGGGGCCGTTATGGGGCGCGGAATGCGCGGAGCTAGCGTCAGCGAGCGGAGGCGGACGGG
>JBOGWZ010000236.1:0-3110 GCA_050694075.1 Actinomycetota bacterium
CCTGCACGAGCTCCCACCCCTCCTCGCCCCACTGGTTGAGGATCTCCTGCAGTGCATGGGAGATCAGCGGGACCGTCGAGTACTCCCACTTCACCTTCGCTCACCCCCTGGATGGCCTGCCGATCTGGCAGGGCCGACCGTCATCGCCTTCGAACGGTCGAGTTATAGCGGATGGGGCCGCATCGAGATCACGGGTGATCCTCGAGGGTCCTGTAGCCGGCCTCGTAGTACATGAGGGGCATCTCTTCGGTCGCATCGCACGACGTGACCTCTCCGATCACGATGTCGTGGTCTCCGGCCTCGACGACTCTCTCGGTCTTGCACTCCATCCATGCGATGGAATCGTCGAACAGCGGCGCGCCCTGCGACCCGAGGTGAAACCGAAGCCTGTCGAACGGCTTCTGGCCCGTCTTCGAGAAGTCTCGGGCCACCTCGGCCTGATCCGCTCCGAGGATGTTGACCGCAAACGAACCCCTCTTGAGCAATAACGCTCGGGTGTGCGACGCCTTGTCGAGACAAACGAGTATCAATGGAGGATCCAGCGATACCGACGCGAAAGACGACGCCGTCGCTCCGTGCAGTTCGTCGTCTGCGGAAACGGTGACGATCGTGACGCCGCTGACGAACTTCCTCAGGGCGCGCCTGAAGTCGTCGGGGCTAACCGCCATCGGGCAGGTCGTCGAGACCCGTCCTGAAGGTGTCGTTGGGCAAGAAGAGCCAGAAGCCCGTCTGTTCGCCCACGCGCTCTACCACGAACCGAAGCCCGTCCACGCGGGGGCCGGTGCTCATCCCCTCTACCCTGATCGCGCCGCGGGTCTGCAGCTCGTCGATCAGGTCCTGGGTGGGATGTCCCTCCGGTTCCATGCGAGCAGTTTAGCTCTCGTCCCGCCGGCTTCCTCGTCTCGGATAGGAGTCGCGCGCCGCCGAGAAGACCGCCGTCGAGGCGCATGCCAAGAAGGAGATCGCCGCCCCGACGCAGACCGCCATCACGAAACGGCCGGTATCGCCCGGCCAGCGAACGGAGATGAACACGAGCACGGCCGCGATTCCGATGAATGCCGACAACGCCATGCCGGCAACCGCTGCGGTGTGAAGCGTGCTGGTGGAGCGGGTCGGGACCGGTGCCTGTGGGGTCGCGATTCGATCCCCTGGGAGGCGCACCACCTTGTGAGTGTCCTCGCCCTGCGGCGTCAACCTTCCCTCCGTTCGATCCAGGCGATCAACGTTCTGGTGGCAAAGCCGGTCCCGCCGCGACTTATCTCGTCGACGTCTTTGTCCGCGCGCGCAGGCCCGGCGATGTCGATATGCGCCCAGGGGATCTCCTTTGAGACGAAGTCGCGCAGGAACAGCGCGCCGTAGATCGGGCTCCCGAAACGGCCTCCGGTGTTCTTGACATCCGCGATCTCGGAATCGATGTCGCTGCGGTAGTCGTCTAACAACGGCATCGGCCACAGCCTCTCGCCCGCCGTCCGCGCGGCGTCGACGAGTTCCCCTCGGAGGTCGTCGTCGTTGGCGAAGACGCCGGCCACCTTCCGACCGAGCGCGACCATCATCCCCCCCGTGAGAGTGGCGACGTCGACGATCGCGTTCGGGTCCTGCTCGCACGCGAACGCCAGCGCGTCGGCGAGAACCAGCCGTCCCTCGGCATCGGTGTTCAGCACCTCGGAGGTCCGGCCCCCGTAGTGCGTGATGACATCGCCCGGCTTGATCGCTCGGTCTCCCGGCATGTTCTCCGTCGCGGAGATGAGCCCCAGCACCTCGAAGGAGCTCCCCAGGCGGGTGATGGCGCTCATCGCGCCGACCACGGCGGCGGCCCCCGACATATCGGTCTTCATCGTCTCCATGCCCTTGGCATCCTTGAGCGACAGCCCCCCCGAATCGAAGGTGATGCCTTTGCCGATGAGGGCGAGCTTCCCCCGGGGGTTGGGGGGAGAGTATCGAAGCCTTATGAAGCGCGGGGGTTGAGCCGAGCCCTGCGCCACGCCGAGGATGCCGCCGAAGCCGCGGCGCGCTAACTCGGTCTCGTCGAAGACTTCGCACTCGATCCCACCTACGTCCGCCACCTCCTGCGCCTTCCTGGCGAGCGCGTCCGGGGTCAGGATCGCAGCGGGTTCGTTGATGAGGTCGCGTGCGAGCACGGTGGCGTCCGCCACGGCTCGCGCGCGCTCGATCTCGTCGCCGTTCGTGTCACCGAGGAACAGGATCCGTTGGATCTTCGAGGGCCGAGGATCGGACTTGTACTTCGTGAACGAGTAGGAGCCGAGCAGATAACCCTCGGCCGCGGCTCGTGTCGCGCCGTTTGCCGATCGATGTAGCGTGCAGGCGATCACGCTTTTCTCCGACAGCCTGCGCGCCACGTTCCCCGAAGCTCTCCGTATATCCGTGGTTGACGCCTCGCCCTTCTTTCCGAGGCCTGCCACCACCACCGATCGAGCTCCCAGCTTCCCGAAAGAGGGCACGACGAGGATGTCTCCTACCTTCGCCTTGAACGACGACTCCGCGATGTGATCCGACAGCGCGCCCTCGAGGGCCGCGTCCACCTCCGCGCCCTCGGGGGTCAGCGTCGCCCCGTTGCCCGCGGACAGCGCACCGACCACCACGGCGTCACATGCGACGGACGTGGCGGAGTCCTCGTGAGGCACGATCTCCGGTGGCTGCAACGCTCCCCTTTCTTCGGGCCCCCTTGTATACCGCTTCGCACAGACGGACGGCGCTGTTGATAACCGACTCGATCCTGTGGAAATCCGATGGGGCGCCGTACCCCCGGGGTAGCGTGAGCTTGAGCTTTACAAGTCAAACCTTGGGGAAGCCCATGACCGCTTTCTTCCTGGTGCTGCTGGCCCTAGCGTGGATCGCGGTGTTTCTGCCGGCAGTGCTGCGGGCGAGACAGAACAGCCCTCTTTCGACGGCCGAACGTTTCCGGCGGCGCATGCAACTGATGGCGCCGCGCGGTCGTACCGGTCGATGGGTAGTCGTACCCGAGCCCTACGATCGACTCGCGGGCCGTTCCTTCAGGAGAGGCCAACAACGCCGTCTCCGTATCTTCACCACCCTGGTCGCGGCAGCAGGTCTCTCCGGCGCGCTCGCGCTCTTCTCGGGCGGTGGCATGT
>JBOGWZ010000237.1:0-3092 GCA_050694075.1 Actinomycetota bacterium
GCTTGGCCCCCTCGAGCTCCTCGTCGAGCTTGCCCGGGCCACTGCGAGAGCCGACCTCGTAGAGGAAGTCGGGGGCGCTGGCCCCCTCGACCGGCTCGTCGTGCACGTAGCCCTTCAGGTCGATGAGCACGAAATCGCCCCGGCGAGCCTCCCTCGAGACGGTCTCGAGCTCGGCGAACCGGTCCCTCAGCCGCTCGAGCTGCTCGGCCACGTCGTCGTCCGTGACCCGGGAGTCGGGCGCGTCGATGTTGATCCGAGCGAGGTCGGGGAGCTCGATATCCGGCCGCAGGTCGACCGTGGC
The DNA here is from genome assembly GCA_050694075.1 of Actinomycetota bacterium. Taxonomy (GTDB): domain Bacteria; phylum Actinomycetota; class CADDZG01; order CADDZG01; family WHSQ01; genus JBOGWZ01. The sequence goes on from JBOGWZ010000237.1 coordinate 302, forward strand.
CTCGAACACCAGCGGAGTGCCGTCCTCGAAGCTCACGACGTCGATCTCCGGCGGGGCGATCGCCTCGAGCCGTTCCGCCTCGAGGGCCTCCCGATAGAGGCCGGGCAGGGCGTCGCGCAGCGCCTCGTCGCGCACGGCCGCCGGACCGACGCGCGTGTCGATCAGCTGGCGAGGGACCTTCCCCTTGCGGAACCCCGGGACCCGGATCTCGCCCGCCCAGCGCCGATAAGCGGCATCGATCGAGGGCTTGAGGGCCTCGTCGGGGACCTCGACCCGCAGTTTCACGCGGTCCTTGGCGATGCGCTCGGTGGAGGTGACAAGAGTGCTCGCCTTCATGGGTGCTCATCCTATTCGGGGGGTACGTCGCCCCCGGCCAACGGCAGGTGAAAAGGGACACGCCGGCGAAGTGGATGGAAGCCGACGGCGGGGACCAGAGACCGCGCTAGGCGGACGAAGTGGGGATGGCGGCCCCTGGCCCCCGCCCCTCGGCTTCCCCTGCTCGCGATCCTACGGCGCGCGCATGCATAAGCGCTCCCCGAACATCCTTTGTGTGTGTCCAGGGTCGGTTTCCGTACCCCCAGCACACACAACGGATGGGGGCGCGTCGCGTGGGATGCTTGGTGCTCCGGGGCGTGGCGCAGCTTGGTTAGCGCGCGTGCTTTGGGAGCACGAGGTCGGCGGTTCGAATCCGCCCGCCCCGACCCTCTACGAGGCCTCCGCCGGCCACGGCGCGCCCTCGCCCCGCGCGCACGCGGTCACCACCTCGGCGATGTCCGTGGGCGTCTTCCCCTTGTTCACGTAGGCGGCCGCACCCAGCTCATGAGCTAGGTCTCTCAGCTGAGTGGTATCGAAGGCGGACAGCATCACGACCGAGGTCCGGGGCGCCACTTCCTTGATGTGCAGCAGCGCCTCGATCCCGTCCATCTCGGGCATCGCGATGTCGAGGACGACGACATCGGGCTGTAGCTCGGCGGCCCGCGTGATCGCCTCCCGGCCGTTGGCGGCTTCTGCGACGACGTCGAGGTCCGGGTGGAAGCCGAACTCGACCCGCAGGAGGCGGCGGACCTCGTCCGTGTCGTCGCACAGAAGGATGGAGGCCATGACGCAATCGTGCGGGTCGTCCACATGGCCCGAAATACGCAATGTCCGCACGGGTTCGTAGGCAGGGACGAGGAATTAGAGTGCCTAGTCGAGCCGCGGGTGTAGCTCAATGGTAGAGCTCCAGCCTTCCAAGCTGGCGACGCCGGTTCAATCCCGGTCACCCGCTCGAATGACCGACTCACCCTGAGGAGGTTCCTTATCGGTACGCGACGCCGTCGCACGCAACTCCGAGCGCTATCTCTCCTGGCTCACGGAGGCGTGCTCTATCCCGTCGCTCGCTCAGAACCCCGAGGGGCTCGGGTCGATGCGCGAGTGGATCGAGGACCGTTTCACCGCGCTGGGGGCCGGCGTCCGGCGCCTTCCCTACGAAGGGGCCCCCGATGCGCTCCTCGCCGAGCTCGGATCCGGAGAGCGGACGGTCCTCGTCTACGACCACTACGACGTACAGCCGGTCGATCCCATCGAGTTGTGGGACTCCAAGCCGTTCGAGCCCGAGGTCCGCGCCGGTCGATTCTTCGCTCGCGGAGCCGCCGACAACAAAGGTGACCTCGTGGCGCGCCTCGCCGGGCTGGATGTCTACCGGCAACTTCACGGAGATCCGTCGGTCGCCGTGAAGTTCCTCGTCGAGGGGGAAGAGGAGGTCGGGTCGCGCAATTTCCCGGCGCTCGTGTCGCGGTACGGCAACGATCTCGCGGCCGACGGTTGCATCTGGGAGGGCGCGGGGATCGACCATCACGGGAGGCCCGAGCTTGTGTTCGGCGCCAAGGGCCTCTCCTACGTCGAGCTCACATGTCGCGTGCTGAATGACGATCAGCATTCGTCGCTCGCCGTCATCGCACCGAGCGCCGCGTGGCGACTCGTCGAGGCGATCTCGACGCTGCGAGACGAAAAGGGCAACGTCCTGATCGCGGGCTTCTACGACGACGTCGTGGGCCCGACCGACGAAGACATCGAGATGCTGAGGAATCTTCCATTCGACGAGGAGGCGGAACGAGCGCGCCTCGGGGTGGATGCCTTCGTGGGGGACGCGTCCGGCATCGACCTGCTGGAGCGTTACTACTTCGCCCCGACGTGCAACATCGCCGGCATCGTCTCCGGTTTCACGGTTCCGGGCACGTCCAAGACCGTCCTGCCCAAGGAGGCGATGGCGAAGCTCGACATGCGCCTCGTTCCCGACCAGGACCCACAGGACATAATCGTCAAGCTCAGACGCCACCTGGACGACCGAGGGTTCTCCGACATCGAGATCGCGACCTTCTCGATGGGACATCCGGTGCGATCGCCGCGCGACTCGCTGATCGGGCGCGCCGCGGTGCGCGCTGCCGAGCGAGTCTTCGCCGAACCCGTCGCGGCCGCGCCCTTCATGATCGCCACCGGCCCGATGTATCCGGTCGCCAAGACGTTGGGGATCCCCACCGTGTCACCCGCGGGGGTCTGCCGCCCCGACTCGAACATCCACGCGCCGAACGAGAACCTGCGCGTCGATGACTTCCTCAGGATCGTCGAATACACGGTGGCGTGGCTCGACGAGTTCGCTTCCGCCACCCGATGAGACCCCATCCGTGCGGAAACAGAGGGTCTGACCTGGGCGTTTCAGCTATCGTCTACAGCAGGCGCCCGTAGCTCAGTCGGACAGAGCATCGGACTTCTAATCCGAGGGTCGGGGGTTCGAATCCCTCCGGGCGCGCTG
>JBOGWZ010000238.1:0-3087 GCA_050694075.1 Actinomycetota bacterium
GCCGGTGAGGTCGAGGCCGCGAACCACATGCTTGCGGAGGTCGAACGCGATGTCCGCACCCAAGAGGCCGCGCTCATGGAGACCGTCAACGAGGTGCGCGCGGTGAGGGCCGTCCAGAGCGCCCACATGACGCGGCTGCGACTCGCACGTCTCGTCGCCGTTGCGATGCTGGGATCGGTGCTCATGGCCGGCTCTGCCATCGGGATGACGCTGGCGCGGATGCTCGAGGAGCGGAGCTCGTCCTCCGCCGTCGGCGTCGCCGCCTTCCAGCTAGGGCGTCGGGTCCCGGTGTCGGCAGCGCGCAGCGCGTACCCCCGAGCTCTCAAGGGACGCACAGAGATCGTCCGGATAGGCGCACTCGAGGTGAAACTCGACGCCTCGCAGGCGCGCGCCTACGAGCTGATCGCCAGTGGAAGCGTGGGAGGCAACGAGCTCGAGGCGCTGCTGGCCCTGCTCCCGGAGCAGGTTCAGGAGGCTCTCACCACTGCCACGGAAACCGTGGCGCAGGCGGACCCGGCCGCGACCGACGAGGGCGTCAAGGGTGTCGTCCGGGACGTCAAGAAGAAGGCCAAGGCCGAAGAGCCCAAGCAGGAGGACCCGGAACCGGAGCCGTCGCCCGAGCCGTCGCCGTCGGAAGAGGGGTCGGGTGACGGAGGCTCGGGGGAAGAGGACGAGGGCGAGCAGAACAACCTCATCTTCGGCGACGGTTGATCAGCCGGGTTCGATGACCGCCTCTCCATCGCGCAGTGTGGCGACGAGGCCGTGTGGGCGGATCCAGACCTGCCCGGCCTGATCCGTGACCGAACCGATCCTCATCGCGTCGTAGCCGAGCGCCGCGAGTGACTTCAGGGCAGCGCGCTCCTGCGGGCCCGGAACGACCACCACGAACCCGATACCCATGTTGAACACCCTGAACATCTCGGCGTCCCCGATCCCACCGGTCTCCTGGATCAACCCGAAGATCGGTTGTGCTCGAGGAAGACCGTCGAGGAGGAACCCGGCATGCGGGCCGAGCCTGCAGAGGTTCGCCACGCCGTCACCCGTGATGTGGGCCAGGCCTCGCGTCTCGAGGCCGCCCTCCCACAGTCCCACCACGGCCCGCACGTAGATCCGGGTGGGCCTCAAGAGCTCTTCCCCGAGCGTGCAGCCCAGGGCGCCGATGTGTTCGTCGAGGCCATACCCCCCCTCGTCGAGGAGGACGCGCCGAGCCAGCGTGTAGCCATTGGAGTGAAGGCCGGAGGACGCGAGCCCGATCACCGCGTCGCCGGCGGCGACGGCCTCGCCGAGGATCAGCTCGTCGGGTCTGAGGACACCCACGCAGGTGCCGACGAGGTCGAAAGCACGTTCGTCACCCACGACGGTCCCGTCGGAACCGATCACCTCTGGAAGCTGGGCGATCTCACCGCCCACAACGGCAACCCCTGCCTCCGCTGCCGCGGCTCCGAGACCCTTGAGGATCTCTGCGGCGCGCCCTTCGTCCAGTGTATGGACTCCGAGGTAGTCCACCAACGCGACCGGACGCGCACCGACGCAGATCAGGTCGTTGACGTTCATCGCCATGCAGTCGATGCCGACCGTGTCGTAGCGATCCACAGCCGACGCGACGATCGTCTTCGAGCCCACCCCATCGGTGCATATCGCGAGCGCGAGATCGTCGGACACCTTGAGCACGCTTGCGTAGTGACCGAACGAGGTCAGAACCTCGGCGTCCGGATAATCGAAAGTGGGGGAGAGGTACCGGCGTACCGCCGACAGCGCCTCGTGCTGCCCCCTCACCCCGGCTTCCTCGTAGCTCCGCGCACCCATGCCGCGACCCTATCGGGACGGCGAGTCAGCCCACGGCCTCGAACGGTTCGGGAGAGACCTCTTTCACCGGTCTCGGCGGGCGCCGGGGGAGCCTGAGTGCGGCGAAGAACACCGCCAGAGCGGGGAGCGCTCCCACGACGTAGGCGGCCTCGAAGCCCGCGCCCTCGGCCACCGCTCCGATCGCGGCCGGGGCGACCATGTAGCCGAGATCGCCGGCCATCTGGTTGGCGCCCACCGCGGTCCCCGATCCTCCCTCCGGGATCGCGTCCGCCAGCAGGCCCCCGATCGCTACTCCGCCCGCGGCGACCCCGCCTCCGATCGCGACGAGGGTGGGGAAGTAGGCCCACTCGGCCCCGCTCACCTGGCCGAGAAGGGCGGTCGCCGCTGCGGTCACCCCGAGGGCGGGAAGCAACACCGCACGTCGGCCGAAACGGTCGGCGGCACGACCGGCGATGAAGAGGACGAGTATCTCTCCCACCGACAGCAGGGTCACTCCGAAACCGATCTCGGACGCAGAGAAGCCGAGCTCCTCCTGAGCGAACAGAGCCCCGATCTGCTGAGCGGGCCCCGAGATGGTCCACCAGCCGACCAAGGTCGCGAGCAGTGCGACGACGTAGCGCACGTCCGAGAACAACGGGCGCGCGGCTCGAAGCGCCTCCAGCGGTGACCGGCGCGGCGCGGCTCGCTCCGCGGCGCCGCTCATGACGACATATGCGATGGCGGCGGCCACGAGCAGGCCGGTCGCGTAGACGTGGAAGGGCGCGCGCACGCCGAATCTCTCCCCGAGTAGTCCTCCGATCAGGGGGCCGATCCCTATCCCCACCAGGAAGCTCGACCGCCATATCCCCGTGGCGCGGCCCATCGAACGAGGCGGGATGATCCTCAGCACGCGATTCATCAAGCCCGCGATGAACAGAGCGGAGCCTGCTCCTCCGAAACCGCGCGCTGCCACCAATTGCGGAAAGCTCTGCGCGAATCCCGACGCGTACGACGATGCTGCCACGATGAGGATCCCGGTCACCGTCGAGGCGCGCTCCCCGAAACGGTCGACGACCAAGCCCGCAGCGAGGCCGAAGGAAAAGCGTGTGAAGCCGAAGACGAATTGGACCAGACCGACGAGCGCGAGCCCCACACCGAACGAGCGGGCGAACAGCGGCAGCACCGGGATCACGAGTCCGAAGCCGATCGCCACCGTCAGAGAGATGGGCAGAAGGTTTCGAAACTCCCGGACGCGAAGTGGGGAGGGAGCCTCGACCCCGTTCAACGGTCTTTTTCTCTTCT
>JBOGWZ010000239.1:0-3064 GCA_050694075.1 Actinomycetota bacterium
TGCGATCGAGCAGGGCCGAGAAGGCGACGATCCTGCTCGTCGGGGCGATGGCCCTCAGGATCTCGGCGGCCCCCTCCCCGTCGAGACGGGGGAGCCGGTAGTCGAGGATCACGAAGTTGGGCTGGTGCTTGAGGGCGAACGTGACCGCCTCGATGCCGTTGGCGGCCTCGCCCACGACCTGCATACCCTCGGACTCGAACAGCAGCCTCAGGACGTGGCGGATCTCCTCGTCGTCGTCGACGATCAGAACCGTGGCCGTCTGGGTTTGAGAAGAAGTCACCGGGCCAGCCTGTAGCACTGTGCGAGGTTTGTCTAGAGTGGCGCAAAACTTTCTGCATCACCCCTAACTTTTTTTTCGCCCTTCGTGACCTGCACCGCGTTACTCACCGAAGATGCACCACTACGTTGCGCGGCGATCTACGCTTGAAAGCTTCCTCTTGGGCTGTTACATATCAGCGGCCCCGACGGCTGCGGGATCGGGGCAAGCCCCGGCGGCTGCGGGATCGGGGCAAGCGGAACGATCGCGGGACCAGAGCGAGGAAGGAGACTCCCTCAAATGGGTTATTCGCGCGCGCTTTCTGCGGGCAAGGCGTGGTTCGCGCTTCCGGCGGCGCTGGCAGTTCTGACAAGCACTTCCACACCGGCGAACGCCGTAATGGCATCGACATCGGGATCTCGTTACTCGTTCCATCCGGCGGAACGGTGCATGATGCGCAAGATCAACCGCGCCCGAGCGCGTCACGGCCTGGGTCGATTGAACCGGGACAAGCAGCTCGGCTACGTCGCGAGAAAGCACGCGCGAAGGATGGCGGAGCGCGGCTACATATTCCACGATTCTCGTCTCGGATCGAGGGTAACGCGCTGGCGCTCGCTCGGACAGAACGTCGGCCGCGGAGGAGGCTGCAAGGGGTTGTTCCGCGCGTTCATGCACTCTTCGAAACACCGTACGAACATCCTCGGCGCGTGGCGGTTCGTTGGCGTTGGCTCCAAGCGGCGCGGTGGAAGCATCTACGTGCATCACGTCTTCGAGCTCTATAGAGATCCCGGAAACGTCTACCGATTTCCGTGACATTGTTCGCTCTCACGCGTGCATACGTCCAGTGAGAGCGAACAGCTTGGAGTGTCAGCGGCCGATGGGATAGAGGGCGGCGGCTTCCTCGGCCTCCAGCGCCGGTGGTTCCACCTCGGTGCTCCCCGTCAAGGGCGAGATCCATCTCTCGTACCACTCGTTCCACCGGCCCTCGACCTCGGCCTCCGACATCACCGAGTTCACGAACCCGGCGAGGCCCCTTCGTCCAAGTTGCACGACTCCGGAGTAGCCCTCCGTATTGATCTGGGGGCCGACGATCTCGTAGTCCGCGGGGGCGGTGTCCAGCAGCGAGATCAGAAACAGGTCGGGAGCGGAGACCGCCGCCGCTCGGCCCTGCTGCAGCATCACCTCGCACGCGTCCACCGATGTCACCCGGATCACCTCCACCGCGGGATTCAAAGTAGTGAGATTCACGCCGGTGGCTTCGTCCGCGTATGAGCACACCGTGACTCCGCCGAGGTCGTCGACGCGGTCGATCCGCGACCCCGGGGGCACAAGCAGCCGCTGATGGGCGACGTAGTACGGCGTGGTGTATGCACGCTCGCGGAACCGCTGCTCGGTGACCGGTGACGCGGGGAACGCGATATCGAGCTCCCCACGATCGATCAGGGCCAGGAGGTCGCCCGATGACTCCGCCACGAGGGTCGCCTCCACCCCCAGCGCCGCGGCGACGTCGCGCGCCAGGTCCACCAAGAACCCTCTCGGTTCTCCGGAGGTCTCGTCCACGAATCCGAACGGAAGGACGTCGTCGGGGATGCCGATGACGATCTCTCCCGTCTGCTGGATCTCTCCCATCGCGGTGGTCTCCGGGTCGTATCGCACGATCCGGTCGTTGCTCGGCTCCGGCGGAACACATGCCTGTGCGACCAACCCCACCGCGAGCGCGGACAGCCAGAGGCGCAAGGACATGGGCGGCAAGAGTAGTAGACGACTCCTGGTCGTCCCGACGTGTCCGGGCCACCCGAAACGGAATATGCTCCCCACCCGTGGATGGGGGGCGCGGGTCAGTGGGGCCCGCCCACGGAGCTGGATCGGGAGGTTGGTTCATGCGCAAGGGCTTGGCGACCAGAACGTTCGCACTCGTGGTCGTGCTGGCGCTCGTGGCCGTGGCGTGCGAGCGGGGCGACGACGAGAACGGGGGCACGACCCAGCAGCAACCCGAAGGAGGCGATCTTCTCCAGGAGATCATCGACCGAGGGACCCTTCGCTGCGGGGTGAACAACACCGTACCAGGCTTCGGATTCGAAACCGCGGGGGGTGAGATCGAGGGGTTCGACATCGACTTCTGCGCCGCGTTCGCGGCGGCGATCTTCAACGAGCCGGACCCGCAGGTGGACGAGCACTACGAGCTCGTGCCGATCGACGCGGACAACCGCTTTATCGCGCTGCGCAACGGCGACTACGACGTGCTCGTGCGCAACACGACGTGGACCACGAGCCGCGACGGTAAGGAGGGCGTCGCCTTCATGCACGTCAACTACTATGATGGGCAGGCGATGATGGTGCCGTCCGACGCAGGCATCACGCGCATCAACCAGATGGACGGCGCGCAGGTCTGCGTCACGACCGGCACGACAACCGAGTTGAACCTCGCCGACTACTTCGGAGAGCGCAACCTCGATTTCGATGCAATCGCCCTGGAAGACAACACGCAGCTGCAGCGCGCGTTCGTCCGGGGGAGGTGCGACTCGTGGACCTCCGACCGGAGCCAGCTCGCCGGGATCCGGAGCGCGTGGCCGGAGGACGAGGGGGGCCCCGAGGCGCTGACCATCCTCGACGAGGTGATGTCCAAGGAGCCGCTCGCTCCGGGCGTCCTCGACACCGAGCTCGAGCTCCACGACGCGCTCGACGCGGTGGTCAACGGGCTCATCTTCGCCGAGGAGCTCGGCGTGACCTCTCAGAACGTGCAGCAGCAGGTCAGTGACCCTCCGAACAATCAGGTCGCTGCACTCCTCGGGGCTCCGGTCCTGGACC
>JBOGWZ010000240.1:0-3062 GCA_050694075.1 Actinomycetota bacterium
GACGGTCGGAGGAACGCCTCCTTCCAGTGCTCGTCGTCGATGTTGACGTCGACGAGCTCGTAGCCGGCCCCCTCGATGCTCGCGATCGCGGCGCGGATGTCGTTGGTCTTGAACGTGACGTGGTGGAGTCCCTCTCCTCGGTCCTCGAGGAAGCGCGACAGGAACCCGTCGGCGAGCGGCTCGAGCAACTCCACCTTGCCCCCTCCAGGGTAGCGGAGCTGGAGCCAGCGCCACGCTCCAGTCTGATCGCCTCCCATCAGATACTCACCGCCGAGCGCGTTCCGGAACAGTCTCAGCGCAGGTTTGATCCCGTTGACGGCGACGGCAACGTGGTCGAAGTGCAGCTCGGACACGGCTTCCCTCCTCTGCTCGAAGATCTGGAATCTGAAATGATTGCTCACCGACGCGGAAATCTCTGGGGAGGGGACGGTCATGACTCTGGGAGAGCACAACCTCGGCCGCCTCGCGGAGGAGTCCTTCGAACGGCACGGCGATCGCGAGGCCGTGTTCTTCGAAGGGACCTGGTACCGCTCGGGCGAGCTGCACGAGCGCAGCATGCGCCTCGCGAGCGGCTTCGCGGAGCTCGGGATCGAGCCCGGCGACCGAGTGGCGGTCATGATGGCCAGCACACCCGAGGTGGGCATCGCCTACACGGCCCTGTGGCGAGCGGGGGCCGCCATCACGCCCGCCATCTTCCTGCTCTCGACCGAAGAGCTCCACTACATCCTGGAGCACTCGGAGGCCAAGGCGATCATCACGACCCCCGAGTTCCTGCCAAACGTCAAGACCGCCGCCGAGGGGGTCGAGACGCTCAAGTTCGTAGTGTCGGCGGGGCCTGAGGAAGACGGCGTGATCGCCTTGTCGTCGCTGGAGCAGGCGGAACCCTCCGACATCGTCCCCCGCTCCAACGACGACCTCGCCGCGCTCATGTACACGGGAGGGACCACGGGCCGCGCCAAAGGCGTCGCCCTGTCGCATACGGCACTGTGGTACGCCGGCAAATGCGGCGAGGAAGCATCGCACCGCCCGGGCATCAACCGCTCGCTCATACCGCTGCCGCTCTCTCACTCCTACGGTCTTCTCGTCACCGTCGTGGGCATGCACTCCCGCGAGCCGGGACGGGCGGTGCTGATGCGCTGGTTCGACCCCCAGGGATGGCTGCAGCTCGCTCAGGACCACAAGGTGCAGCTCGCCGCAGTGGTGCCGTCGATGCTGCAGATGCTGCTCGGGATGCCGCTCGAGGACTACGACCTCTCGTCGCTCGAGTACATCGTGTCTGGGGCTTCTCCCCTGGCCGCGGAGGTCGTGCACGAGTTCGAGCGACGGGTCCCGAGCGTCGAGATCCGCGAAGGTTACGGGCTGACCGAGACGGCCGCGCTGATCTCGACCAATCCGCCCGGCGAGCGCCGCCTCGGCTCGGTGGGCAAGCCGGTCCCGGGGACCGAGATCCGCATCGTCGATGAAGGTGGCGCCGACCTCCCGCGCGGTGACGTCGGCGAGATCCTCGCGCGCTCGCCCAACCTGATGCAGGGCTACTGGAAGGCGCCGGAGACGACCGAAGAGGCGCTGCGCGAGGGCTGGTTGTACACGGGCGACATGGGCTACCTCGACGAGGAAGGCTATTTGTTCATCGTCGACCGCAAGAAGGACCTGATCCTGAGGGGCGGGTTCAACGTGTTCCCGCGCGACGTCGAGGACGCGCTGTTAGAGCACCCGGGGGTCGAAGTGGTCGGCGTCGTCGGCCGACCCGATCGGGTGCTCGGCGAGGAGGTCGTCGCGTTTGTGTCGCTGCGCTCCGGGCAGGAGCTCACGTCCGACGAGTTGATCGACTTCGCCAAGCAGCGCCTGGGCAAGTACAAGTACCCGCGCGAGGTGAACATCATGCCGTCCGTCCCGCTGACTCCCGTCGGCAAGGTGGACCGCAAGGCCCTGCGCGCGCTGCTCTAGGCCTGAGATCCGCTAAAGCGGCCGGTCGGGCGCGCCGATGCCGGTCCTATGAAGCGACAGATAATCGCGGCGGTGATCGTGCTCCTCTCGGGCTGCAGCTCAGGCACCGCACCCGGCTCCGGTGATGTGCTCAGCCAGGTGAACAAGGCCTATGCGGTCGAGGTCGAGGCCGCACTCCGCAACGCATCTGTGGCTGAAGAAGCTCACTTCGCTCAACAAGGCACGTACACCACGGACATCCAGGCCCTCGGCGTCAACCCCGGACCGAACGTCGTGCTCACGGTGGTGCGCGCCGACGCAACCGACTTCTGCATCGAAGGCACTCACGAACGAGCCGCTGATGCCTTGTGGCACGTCTCGAAGGGCGGCGCGCCGTCCCAGGGAGCGTGCTGACGGCGATCTACGGCGCGAGGACCTTGTAGTAGATCTCCTTCGCCTGAGCCACGATCCGGTCGAGATCGGGAGGGTCACCGAAGGCGATGGCGTGACCGATCGTGTGGTTGATACCGGCGTTGACGATCAGCGCGGTCATCTCGGGATCGGACGTGTGAACGTGGCCCTCTTCGATCGCCTGGCGGAACGCCTCCGCCATCAGCCGATCGAAAGCATGCTCGGTCTGATGGGCGTCGGCCCACGACTTCTCGTGCAGCCGAGGCACGAAGCGTGCGATCACGGTACAGGTGTCGCGGTTGTCGAGCGCGTACGCCACCAGCTCATCGAGCAGCGAATCGATCACCGTGCGCCGGTCGAATTTCTCTCCTGCGTCGGCCCGCTTCAGCAGGGACTCCCATACCGAGGCGAACCGGTCCTCCATCCCCTTGTGGAACTCTTCGTGGATCGCGACGAGGACGTGCTCTTTGGAGGGGAAGTACAGGTAGACGGTCCCGGCGGCGACCCCGGCGGCCGCGGCGATGTCTTGAACCGTGGTCTCGTCGAAGCCCCGGTCCCGAAAAAGCGCCAGGGCGGACTCGAGGATCTCCTCCCGGCGCTGCTCGGGGGGTTTGACCGTGCGCTTCCTGGGGGCCCGTGACTGAACCATGTTCACAGCTTAGCGGGCTCCGCACCTTGACAGGTGAATGAACCTCGTTCATACTGCTGAACGCGCTTCATTCGGA
>JBOGWZ010000241.1:0-3051 GCA_050694075.1 Actinomycetota bacterium
GGTCTCTACCAGAAGGCGCGGGCCGGTGAGATAAAGGGCTTCACGGGGATCGACGATCCCTACGAGCCGCCGGTCGGGCCCGAAGTCGTGTGCAGCACCGACCGGGAGACGCCCGAGGAGTCCGCGCAGAAGGTCGTCGACAAGCTCATCGAGCTCAAGTACCTCGCCTAGCTCACCGGTGAAGATCGATCTCCATTGCCACACCACCGTCTCGGACGGAGGTGACGCCCCTGCCGACCTGGTGGAGAAGGCGGCCGGCGCGGGACTCGATGTGATCGCCGTTACCGACCACGACAACGATTCCGGCTGCGATGAGGCCGTCGCTGCCGGGGAGCGCCTGGGAGTCGAGGTGATCCGCGGCGTCGAGATCTCCTGCGACGTCGACGACCTGAGGGCCCGCGGCTACGAGCCCTCGTCGCGGCCGACGATGCATCTGCTCGGCTACTTCGTTCCGGCGCGGGACAATCCGCTGTCGGGTGCCCTGGCGGAGCTCCAGCTGGTACGGGCGGAGCGCAATCACAGGATCGTGCGGCGCCTCAACGAACTGGGGATCCCGGTGACGTTCGAAGAGGTCGAGAACGAGGCCGGGGGGCCCGGAGCACAGATCGGGCGCCCGCACTTCGCGGCGGTGCTGGTGCGCCGCGGGGTCGTGTCCGACCATCAGGCTGCGTTCGATGACTACCTCGCAAAGGGGGCCAAGGCCTACGTGGCCCGAAAGCTGTACCGGCCGATCGAAGCGATCGAGTTGATGCTTAGTGCCGGCGCCGTTCCCGTCCTCGCTCATCCATTCACCCTGTTCGTGACCTCCGACGAGCTCGATCGCTTCGTCGTCGATCTCGTTGCGGCGGGGCTGAAAGGGATCGAGGGTTTTCACGGAGATCTCCCGGAGGCCGACCAGAGGCCCTACCGTGAGCTCGGCGCGCGCCGGGGCCTCGTGATAACCGGAGGAAGCGACTACCACGGCGACATGCGACCCGATCGTCCGTTGGGGGGAGGTAAGCACCGGGTGCGCGTACCCGCTTCCTGTTTGGATGAGCTGCGAGAAGTGGCCGCTACCCTCGAAAGGGAGCGCGCGTGGTGACTATTCGGTGCGGGGAAGAACCATCGTGAACCGCGAACCCGTGTTCGGCCCGGTCTCGATCTCGAGCCGTCCGCTCGATGCTTCCAGCACCTGCCGGGCGAGGTAGAGGGACAGCCCCAGCCCCCCCACGGTTCGTGTGTTGGACGAATCTCCCGGCCTGAAGGGCTCGGCGAGCATCTCCTGGACGGCCCGTGGATCCATGCCTGGTCCCTCATCGATCACGTGCAACCGAACCTCTCGCTGCGTTTGCTCGGTTCTTAGGTTGATGCGTCCTCTCGTGAACTCGAGCGCGTTCTCGATAAGCGCGACCGCTACTTCGCGGATGCGCTCCTTGTCTCCCGAGGCATGTACGTCCTCTGCGTTCACTCTCACTTCTCGCCCTGTCATCTTGGCTCGCAGGATCTCGACGGCCTCGTGAGCCACGCGTCCGAGCGAGAACCGCACCGGCTTGAGCCCGAAGCCCCCGCGTTGGATCCCCGATACCGTGAGGATCCGTCCCACCATCCTCTCGAGTTGATCCGACTGCCTGAGGATGGAATCGAGGAGCTCGTCCCGGGTCCGCTCGTCTATGAACCGCCAGTTGTTCCGTAGCGTGGCGGTTCCGCCCTTGATGGAGGTGAGGGGCGTTCGCAGCTCGTGCGAGACGACCGAGATGAACTCGCGCTTCATGCGATCGAGCTCTGCCAGCGCATCGGCGCGTTCCTGCTCTTGTCGGTAGAGCTCGGCCATGTCCTCCATGACCCCTCGAGTGACCTCTTTGTCGAGGGCCGCGTGGCCCCTTGCAACCGCCTCGAGAGAATCGAGGAGCTCGCGCGCAGACCCGCCCTTGAGGAGATAGCCCGAGGCGCCTGCCTTCACCATCTCGGAGACGAGCGACATGTCGGCGAACGCGGTGAGCGCCAGCACCTTGATCTCTGGGTGGCGCTCTTTGATCACGCGCGTGGCCTCCGCTCCGTTCATCACAGGCATGTTCATGTCCATCAAGACGATGTCGGGATGCGACTCCTCGACGCACGCGACGGCCTCCGCCCCGTTGGCGCCCTCGCCGACGACCTGGAAGTCGCTGTGGAGCTCGAGGAGCTGCTTGAGGCTCTTGCGTATCGATTGGTGGTCGTCGACCAGGAGGATCTTCATGCCATTTAATGGAAACTGAAGGATGCGAGGCCGTAAAGGGAGAGTTCGTCCCCCGATCCGGGTAGACGGGTTGGACTAGTCACTGATCCGCTCTCGGCTTTGCTCGACGAGTGTCCACGGCCGCTCGGCGGCGTACACCGGCTCGAAGAGGATGTCGGGGGAGGGCCGTGCGATCGACTCCATCTCTCGCACCGCTTTCCCGACCGCCTCCGCGGCCGACGTGCGCATCGCCCGTTCGGTCGCGTCGTCGAGGAGGCCCCTGCGTCTGAGGAAGCCCGACGTTCGGGCGACCGGCTCCAGCGCGGCCCACCGCTCCGCCTCCGCCGCGTCTCGGTAACGCGAGGGATCGTCGGCGGTGGCGTGGCCCTTGATGCGATAGCAGAAGGCCTCGATCAGAGTGGGGCCCTCACCCGCCCTGGCTCGCGCGAGGGCATCGGCCGTTGCCTGATGGCAGGCGATCACGTCGAACCCATCCACCCGCACGCCGGGCACGCCGTACGCGTCCGCCTTCTCAGCCACCGTGGGGGTCGCGGTCTGCCGGTCGAACGGGGTGGAGATCGCCCACTGATTGTTGGTGCAGAAAAAGACGGTCGCGACCTTGAACACGGCGGCGAAATTGAGGGCCTCGTGGAAGTCGCCTTCGGAGGTGGCGCCCTCCCCGAACCAAACCACCGACGCCACGCGGTCCCCGCGGATCTTCGCCGCCCAGGCCAGTCCCATCGCATGGGGGAGATGTGTGCCGATCGGGATGCAGATGGGGGCGACCCTGTGCTTCCTCGGATCCCAGAAGCCATGGCGCCCTCCGAGACCGCGTCGGTACTTGAGGGGGGTGGAGA